>NZ_CFRCNA010000016.1:0-32094 GCF_986145555.1 Fannyhessea sp. | reverse complement strand
GGTGTCTCAATCCACTGACCAGAGCGATATAGTTCTACAGCATTAAGTTTAAAAACATAATCGTATTTCATACAAAACCCCTTTCACTGGTTTTGTCCAGTAAAAGGGGTACATATCATAGAGGGGGGTTATTTTTGTAGATACCTATTGATTACGTGGTTACGTGGTTACGTGGTTACGTGGCTATGTGGTCATGTACTTATAAGCTCTTCCGTGATTATAAGAATACCGAGATTGGCAGCCAAGCGCAGACCAAACAGTGTTTGTTATTCGTCATATTAGTTGCCTGTACGCTGTGTTGCATTTGAAATAACGCACCTGTTAGCAGGTAGCCACACACTTCCCCACTCAAAGGGCACGCCATTATCAAGGCGTACAAGCTGGTCTATTTCAAGCGCAGGCGCATGCTCATCAGAGTCCAAATAGGCACCGCGTTTTTTCCCTACAACGCGCGCATTGTACACAAGCTCAGAACGGCCGATTTTTCGGCCACTGGTTTTTTCTACCTGATAAAATAAGGTATGCTCGGTAAAATCCTCGTTTTCAAGACCTGGACACACGCTAATATTGACGTGACTTTCTAAAAACATAACAGGGCGCGCTCGTACATAACGAACACGGCATAAAAACAAATAGGGATCTCCTACGTCAATTTGTAAATTCTCGGCACACACAACATCGGCTGGGCGCACCTCGCGCGTAACAACACAGGTTTTGTAATCAACACCTAAATCGGTCATAGATTCGCCAAACGACAACAACTTATTAGAGGTAGGGCTTGCCATCACTGGCTGTACAACAAAAGTGCCGCGTCCGCGTTGCTGAACCAATAAACCCTCGTCTACCAGCTGTCTAATGCCTTTTTGTACGGTTCCACGCGATAGATCGAGCATCGCCATCAATTCGTGTTCAGAAGGAATGGGCTCATCTACACCCCATTCTTTAGAATAAATCTTTTCACGCACATAGTCTGAAACCTGCGCATAAAATAAATCACCTGTAGATTTTTCAAACTTTGGCATGAAAAGACCTTTCTTTACGAATAGCGCTTGTGGGCATACTCCAGTAATTTTTGTTCCATCAAATGATGTACCCGCTCAAATGTTGTATCAAAAAATTCCTGATTCAACATTGCGTAGTGCGGATGTCCATAGATATGCTCGCGTTTATTTGAAGCAACAATATCATCGACCACTTCACAAGCACGTCTGACATCATCTATATCTATTTCATACTGCTTAAATGCACGGCATTGCTGTATAAGCGCCTGCGTAAGCTCTATATGAATATCAATATCCATTGTTTTACCAAATAAGTCAAGGTCACCTTGTTTGCCAATACGCGCGCGCTCGCCTCGCGGAATATGATGTTCAGCTAAAAATACGCGCGTTGCAGCATTATAGGTATGATCTGCCATGAGGTGGCACCACGCGCCTAAAAGCACGTCTTGTGGGTGTTCATGGGTATATAAAGCCTTGTCATGAGGCACATATTCGCTTTCAAAACGATCATAATCGGGAAGCGGTACCTGACTTGGATCGGCAAAATGCGTTTTCATATACGCAATCTTTTTAGTAAGCGGTTTAACCATGTAGCCAACATACAAATCGGGCAACAAGCAACCAAAGACAAACGCTTGCTCGTTATGAATACCTAATTCCTGTTTACGATGTGCGCTCAACACACGCAAGGCATGTGCTATATGAACATTCCAGCTTGGCATATAGACCTTCTTTGAGCTTAAACTCAATACAAATCTCGTGTGCACCCTAATTTGTCGCACACGAGAAATAGTATACCGTATACAGCTTAGCTTCTTATCTCCGCTTTACAACTTCTTGTTATCTTGGCAATCAATTTTGTATGAGCTTTGTTAACTTCTTCTGAGGTAAGCGTATGATCATCACAACGATACGTCAACGAGAAGGTCATTGACTTTTTATGGGCGCCAACACGCTCCTCATCACGATACACGTCAAAAAGACGAACATCAGTTAAGAGTTTTCCACCAGCAGAACTCAAACGCTGCATAATGCTTTCGGCATCCAAATCTTCGTCTACCACAAGGGCAAGGTCAATAGATACACCCGGAAGCGTAGGAACATCTTGGTAAGGCAGTTCGTGATGCGCATGGCGAAGAAGAGCGGCGCACGATAACTCAAATGCCATAACGGGCTCAGAAACACCAAAGTTTTTGCAACTCTTTGGATGTAACACGCCAAGCCAGCCAATGTGCTCGCCTGAGCATATGAGCTCGGCTGCACAACCAGGCTGAAGCCATCCAAATGCTTGTGGATCGGCAACTTTATAACGAACTTTGGTAAGACGCAAGCGCTCGCAAAGCTGTTCAACAACACCTTTAACATCAAAGAAATCAAATGCAGGATAGTTGGCACACCACGCATCATCGGCCCATGAACCACACATAACACCTGCTACATAGACAGTCTCGGTAGGCTGACTTTTGTGCTCATGACCAAAGAACACACGGCCAATTTCGTACAAATGTACATTTTTAACGCCATGATCAAGATTGTAGGCAACACTGCGTAAGAGTCCAGGGATAATATCGCGGCGCATTTCGCTTTGATCGGCAACTAAAGGACGGATAATTTGAATGGGAACGCCTCTACCCTCGCTAGACATGCCTAAACGCTCCAAATCGGCTGGATCGGCAAAATTATACGTAGTTGTCTCGCTGAGCCCACTTGCGCGCAACGTAGCGCCTATACAACGCAGATATCGCTGCTCCTCGCTTAAACCACCTGCATGATTACGTGCTGCAGGAAGCGTTGGCGTAATATCACCTTCGCCCCACAGACGAACAATTTCTTCTACCAAATCAATTTCACGCGTTAAATCGGGACGATTAGTTGGTGCATACACAAGATATTCGCACGCATTATCCGAAGGTTGTGTGCACACATCAGCATTTTGAATATCAGACGGGTCACAGGACTTTACCGTACAACCAAGACGCTCAAGACGCTCTTTCATAAAGCTTGGATCAATAGTTTCTCCGGCAAGGTCGCACACACGCTTAGAGCGCAATTTTATGCATACGGGCTCTACAACATGTGGATACACATCAAGCAAACCTTTAGAAACTTCAGCCGACGCATATGCTTCAAATAATGCAGCAGCAATTTCAGAGGCTCGCGCGCAGCCATTAACATCAATCTGACGCTCATAGCGAATAGACGCCTCACTCATAAGGTCGAGGTTTCTGCTGGTACGCGAGATATGACCTGCAGAAAATGCCGCGCTTTCAAGCAAAACATCTTGCGTTGATTCATCAATTTCAGAATTTTTACCGCCCATAACACCTGCAAGCGCAAGAGGTGTTTGCCCGTTATCGCTAATAACGATCATGTCATCGGTAAGCGTACGCTCTTGATCATCAAGCGTAACCAAGGTTTCACCTGCGTGTGCTGCACGTACCACGATATGGCGTTTGCCATTCTCATCAGATGAAAGCTTAGAGAGGTCAAAGGCGTGCAGGGGCTGGCCGGTAAGATACATAACGTAATTTGTAATATCTACCACGTTATTAATGGGTCTGGTACCTGCAGCTATTAAACGTTTGCGAAGCCACTCGGGGCTTTCTTTAATTACAACGTTATGCAACACACGTGCTGTATAACGAGGGCATAATTGATTGTCTTCGATACGCACGTCAACAAGGTCTTGAGTAGAGCGCGTAGATTCGTGCTGAACGCTTTCAAGCGAAATGTGACACGGCTCGTTATACATAGCGCTTACTTCGTGCGCGATGCCTAACATGCTTAAACAGTCGGGACGATTAGGCGTAATCTCGCAGTCGATAACGGTATCGCGCAAGTTTTTCCACGTGCAAAAATCTACTCCTACAGGAGCTGTGGGGTCTAAAATCATAATGCCTGTGTGATCTGAACTCAAGCCCAATTCACGCGCCGAGCAGTTCATGCCACAGGATTCAACGCCGCGCAATTTACCTTTTTTAATGTGAATATCACCGGGAAGCGTTGCTCCTACCAGCGCGGTTACGGTTTTGTCGCCTTCGTTAAAATTTTGAGCACCGCAAACAACCTGAAGCGGTATGGGATTACCTTCATCATCTGTATGATATGTGCCAACGTCCATTTTGCATACAAACATATGATCGGAATCGGGATGGGGCGTTTTGGAAAGAACTTGCGATGTTACTACATGGGTAATATCGGCGCCTGTTGTATCCACCGCCTCAACTTCGGTTCCGGTACGAATAAATTCACGTACTAAATCATTTGGATCATCGGGTATATCTACTAAAGTTTTTAACCATTCATACGAGATACGCATTATAAACCTTTCAACGTAACAGCAGTTGTATTAGATGATGTTAAAATTGGCGCAAGAAGCGCATATCGCCTGCCATGAGCATGCGTAAGTCTGGCAAATCGTAGCGCAATGCGGCAACGCGTTCAACGCCAATACCAAAGGCAAAACCAGAATATACCTCGGGATCAATTCCTACATATCCAAAGACGTTGGGGTCTACAAGACCGCAACCCAAAATCTCTAACCAACCCGTATATTTGCAAAAACGACACCCACTACCTTTGCAAACACCACAAGATACATCAACTTCGCAGCTTGGCTCGGTAAATGGGAAAAAGTGCGGACGATAGCGCGTTTTTCTGTCTTTTCCAAAGATCTCTTTGCAAAAATAATCAAGCGTACCTTTTAAGTCGCCAAACGTAATTCCCTTATCAACAACAAGGCCTTCTACCTGCGTAAATTGCGGAAGATGATTGGCATCAGCGGTATCGGGACGAAATACGGTACCTGGGCATATCATATAAATAGGAGGCTTGGTATGTTCCATTACGTGTACCTGCACTCCTGATGTTTGAGTTCTCAGTAAAACATCGGACTCACCCAAAACATGGTGCTCTTTTCCTTCGGGAGCTCTATCTACCAAATAGAAGGTATCTTTTGCACTACGTGAAGGGTGATCCTCAGGAGCATTAAGCGCAGTAAAGTTATAATACGTGGTTTCAACATAAGGGCCATCTTCTACCGTGTATCCAAGACCCGTAAAAATATCCTCAATTTCTTCGCGAATAGACGAGATCAGATGTTGCGTGCCTTTTGGATACGAACGCCCTGGAAGCGTGATGTCTACTTTTTGGGATTCAAACTGTTTGAGCATACACGCGTCCATAAGCTCACTTTTACGCTTGGCGATAAGGGTGCTTACCTGTTCGCGTACATCGTTTGCAAGCTTTCCCATATGAGGACGCTCTTCTTTACTCACGCTCCCCATCATGTGCATAACTGCCGTAAGCGAGCCCTTTTTACCCAAAACTTGTACGCGAATAGCTTCGATCTCTTCTGGAGAAGATGCGTGTGCAAGACCTTGTTCTACTTCGTGCTGAATAGCTTCAAGGCTTTCTGCCATTGACATATAAGCTCCCCTTTCAAACTTTACACATAGTTAGAAATCCATAGAACTTTGTGTATAAAACGAACTTCTATATAAAAAAACCGTCCTTGTGTATCACACACAAGGACGGATAATATTCCGCGGTACCACCTTGTTTGGCAAAACGTATAACTTTTGTTTTGCCCACTTAAAATCTCGTCTCGTGAGAAAACGGCGCACCTACTTGCTTTATACATTTGCGTTATACCAAACTCAAAAGCTTTCAGATAGCTGCTGATAGAGTGAACGCATGCCTCGATGACGTAAAATCTTTCAGCCAAGGATTTTATCTCTTAACTACACCGACCGAATGGCAAAGGCATACCCTCTCCGTCATTGCATATGTATGCATCATAGCACAGCTTAGGAAGAAAAGGGCCAAATATTTTGTGCAAGCATCTCAATTGCACACGCAACACTATCGTCTTCGCACGCGCCAATGTGATAACGCGCAGCAGCTGCAGCTTCTGGCGTTGCGCCTGCAACGGCAACAGAAGCAGGTACTTTTGAAAACATGGTGAGGTCGTTACCTGCGTCACCAAAAACAACTACTTCGTCGTAGCTAATACCAAGCGCCTTGACCATGGTGTCAATACCTGTAGCTTTATTATGGCCGCTCAGCATAACATTAGAAAAGCCAACACGCGGATAGTCAAAATCAAGACCGTCTACACAACGATTAAGATGATCTATAACAGCGCGTGTGCCTTGCTCGGGCTCGGCCATGAACACATTTGTTTTGACCACGGGATGCGTTGGCATCTGAGATGTTGGGATACATATATCTGCATATGAAGGAAAATGAAGACCTAAATCCTCGCGTTTTCCTGCAACTAAATAAGGAGTTGTGTCCTTAAACACCAACATACCGCAACGCGGAATACGCTCAACTTCGCTTTTAAGCGCACAAAGGAGCTCATAGGGAATAATAATTTCTTCGATTTTTTTGCCACGCAAAAAGACCTGCGACCCGTTAGTTGCAACCGCACTTGCGGTACAGGCGCTTTCATTGGCAAACAAGGGAGGTAGTTGTCCATATACACGACCCGTACACGGACCGCATACAATTCCTGCTTCGTTTGCCAACGCTAGAGCACGTCTGGTGCGCTCGCTCACAACATGGGCGCCAAAAGGCAAAAGCGTACCATCAATATCCGAAAGAATTAATTTAATCATATACTCATCCAAAACTTTGCATATTACAACTGTGGCGCCGATTGCACGCAAGCACCTGACAAATATGTTTCCACAACATTGAGGTTGTTGTCAAGGATGTTAAAGTCTGCATGACGACCCGGTAATATTTGTCCGCACACATCATCGATGCCCGACGCCTGAGCTGCAACTTCTGTTGCCATACGTATTGCCTGCTCAGCAGTTACTATATTCCAGTCAACAATATTTTTAACCGCTTGGTTAAGAGTGAGAACCGAACCTGCAATGCTTCCTAAAGAGCCGTCTGGCATAACAAGACGAGCAAGATTATCCTGCATACGAATAGGAAAATCTCCTAACATATAGTTGCCTTCGGGCATACCACCACAACGCAAACAATCGGTAACAAGGGGCGTATGCTCCCAACCTTTTGCTTTAATAAATGCAGTTAATGCATCGGGGACAATATGCATGCCATCGCAAATAAGCTCACCATAGGTGTCACTCGACGCCATGGCACATGCAACTAAGCCTGGATTTCTATGATGAAGACCGCTCATACCGTTATACACATGTATGAATGTTGTAGCGCCAGCTTCTATACACGCAAAACCTTCTGCACTTGTTGCGTCTGAATGCCCAAGTGCGCAAACAACACCTAAATCACGTGCCTGTGCGCAATAACGCGCGGCGCCACTTCGCTCGGGTGCAAGACCAGTTCTGCAAATCAAACCATGCGCACGCTTTTGCCAACCTTTAAGAATTTCGATGTTGGGATCAATCATATGCGCAGGATTTTGCGCGCCTTTGTGCTTTTCGGTAAAGAACGGGCCTTCCAAAAAGATTCCTTCAATGCGCGCGCCCACAAAATCGTCTGAACGATTTGAACGTGCCTCATATACACTTTCACACGCACGACCAATTTGCTCAACCGTTTGCGTAAGCGTAGTTGGTACCCAGGTAGTAGTACCAAATTTTACCAAGGCACGAGACACCTCGTCTAAACCTTTGGCGTGAGCGTCCATAACGTCGTGCCCTACAAAACCATGAATGTGTGTATCAACATATCCAGGTGCTACCCAATACGTTGATCTGTCCACAACGTTTATATCTTCTGAAGGCTTCTCATGGGTAAAGCCTATAAATTCACACTTGTCAATCAGAAGATACCCGTGAGTTTCAACGCGTCCGGGAAGAACAATTTTTCCAACTTGTACCGCATACATTACTGTTTACCTCTTCTATTTGATTCAAAACTCCATATGCATATGCTTACACACATCTCACCACGTATACAAACTGTAGCAAAGTGTTAGTTCATATTCACGCGCGCAGACTATGGCAGCGGGTGAATAGTTACGCCTTTTACCACACGATTAACTGTGCCAGTGGGCGAAGGTGTATCGGGAGTATTGTTAACTTTAACAGATGTATTAAGAGCAATTGTCTGAGCAACCAAAATATACGGCAAAGCAAGATAAAGTTCGGGCAGTGCTTCCTGCGCGTTAAGGTTAAACGATTCGCCCTCAAAATTGCTAGTTTGAAGCTGCTGAATTGCAACGGTGTGAAGTGCAATATCATCGCCTGCAATTTCGTTAAGAATATCCAGGTCATATTGACGCGTATAAGCATCGTTTGAAACAAAATCAAATACCAGCGTGTGTGCATCAACAAAAGACTTTGGTCCATGACGATAACCCATTGAAGTATCAAACGAAGTTGCAATTTTTCCAGCAGTAAGCTCAAGAATTTTAAGTTGCGCTTCGCGTGTAAGAGCTCCTAGGGCTCCTGAACCCAAATAGGTGATACGCGTAAAGTCGTCTTGTAAGAATTTGCAGATCTCTTCCTCGCGATCGGTAATATTTTTACCAAGTTGAGCAATTTGCTCAACAAGTTTTTGTTTGCGAGCGTCTTCTAATGGATCAAAAATAAGTGCAGCAAGCAATAACATGCAGGTAAAGCTACCTGTCATTGCAAAACCCTGATCATTTGCAAACGGAAGCAACACGGTATATGCACGTGTATTGTTTGCACTTTGCACCGCAAGCTTACCCTCGGGAGCACAGGTTATATTAAGAAAATGAACATTGGTTGCAATCTGTTCTACACGCTCGATTGCCGCCAAGCTCTCGGGACTATTACCTGAACGAGCAAACGAAACAAACAACGTAGGGTCATCGGGGCGAATAAAATCATAAGGAGCAGACACAATATCGGTGGTTGCGCGTGCGCAAAACTCATACGGAGACGTCTGCGCCGAGCGACGCAAATATGGTACAAGCGTATCTCCCACATAAGCCGAGGTTCCAGCACCTGCAAAAATAACTCGAACGTCCTCGTGGTTTCCTTTGTTAGCAACGACGCCGTTCAAAAATGCGTCTATCTCCTGTTTGTGCTGCGTATACACGTCATAGGTTTGTTTCCATAAATCACTTTGCTGAAAAATCTCATGAGTTGTAATATGCGCACCTAGTTGTGTTAATTCCTCAGATGATTTTTTAAACATGCCATCCGCCTTCTTTCTTGAGCATACGCTCATATGGTTTTACTTACTTATTTATTTCGCACGTGAGATACAACGTATTTAAAGCTGTCACCACGTGCAACGCTTCTGGTATACTCAATAATTTGATGCTTGTCATTATAGGTGGTACGCCAAATTCTTAATACGGGAACACCTTCGCCAATGTTCAAAAACGCCGCTTCATCCATGCGACTTGTGCTTGCAAAACACTCTTCATTTGCAACAACAATATGCTGATTAAAATGCTCTTCAAGCACATCGTACAAGGGTTTATCGGTCAACAAGTTTAAGTTAATATTTGGGAAAAGCGAAACGGGTAAATACGTTGCACCTACCATCATGGGAACTCCGTCTGCAAGGCGCAAACGATTAATAACATATACATCACTGTTTAGGGGAATATGAATGTTTTCGGCAACATTGCGCGTTGCTTTTATGACGTCAAAACTCAAAATTTTGGTAGAAGGAACACGACCAAGCTCTTTCATTTGTTCGGTAAAACTGTATGCCGAAATCAGATTGGCTGCATGACTCGAAAACTCAGAAACAAATGTTCCCTTTCCATGTCGACGTACCACTATGCCATATCCTTCAAGTTCGTCTAACGCAAGCCTTACCGTTGTACGCGATAAGCCATATTTAGAAGCAAGTTCGCGTTCGGAGGGCAACAGAGCGCCAGGTGTCATATCGTTATCAATTTGTTCGCGCAAAGTATCAACCAGTTGTTGATACAAAGGCTGCTTTTTGCTTGTAGCGGTCATATATGCCCCCTATAAAAAAGGCGTGCAGTGTGCAAGGCACCGCACGCCTTAGAAATGCTTAGCACGAAATTAACCCCAAATACTTGGCCACATACCAAATGGTCCTGCACCTAGGATACCAATAATCAAAACGAGAATGATACCCTTCATAGGAGTAAAGCGACGACGTGCAAATAAATAATACAAAAGCATAACAATAGCTAATGGAACAAGCTTAGGACAAATGCTATCAAGTACCTTAGCGATATCAACATTGACCGGTTTTTGAACCATTTCCATGTAGGTAACTTCGCTCATGCCATTTCCAAGATCTTTAGCACCAGCAACAACGGTTTGGCCTTTGTCATCAACTGTTTTAAGAGGCTTACCAGCTGCGTCTTTAGTACCCGAAAGCGTAACGCCTTCGTCGGTCTTTTTAATGACGTCAAAGCTTTTAACTTCGTCGGTTTTAACAACGGCAACATGTGCAACGTATGATTGAGTTGAACCATTAGGTACCGAAAGCTTAATTTGCGTTCCGCCCATAGCAACCGTTAAGCAACCAACAACAAATACACCCAAAATAGAAGCTGCACGGGTAAATGCCTTCATGTTAGCCATCATAGAATCAATGGCCTGAGTTCCCATCTTATACGACCAGTTCATAAGGCCAAAACGAAGCGCAAATTGAACAATGTTAAAGATGAGCAGGAATAAAATAGGGCCAAAGATACTGCCGCTAATTGCCATATTAGAGCAAATACCTGCGGTAATAGGAACAAGCGTCATCCAGAACAAGGCATCACCAATACCACCAAGAGGTCCCATAAGTGATACACGGACCGCACGGATGGTAGGAATATCAACCTTCTTTTGCTCCATGGAAAGGATTACACCCATTGCAAACGTTACCAAAAATGGATGAATGTTGAAGAACTCCATGTTGTGGGTCATAGAAGTAGCAAGGTCATCTTTATCGGTATGAATCTTTTCCAAACCGGGCAAGATAGAGTAAAGCCAACCTGCAGCCTGCATACGCTCGTAGTTAAACGATGCTTGCAAGAAGCATGAACGCCATGCCATTTTGTTAAGGGTAGCTTGATCAAGCTGTGCGCCCTCGTTCAAATTTTTATAGCTTGTTTGCTCATTAGATGCCATCTTCTTCACCTCCCGCATTTACAACAACACTACCTTTAAGCTCGGTATTTTGTTGATAATCCCAATATGCAATACCAAAACCAATAAGGGCAAGAATAAGCAGAGCAGGTGTTGCAAGAACAGCAATGTTGGTAACGATAAGTGCAAGACCAAAGCCAAGGAAGTAGAATCCCCACATATCTTTGGTCATCATGAACTTAAGAAGGATTGCAAAACCAACAAAGCGCATCATACCGCCAGCGGCGCTCAAACCATTGCTTAACCATTGTGGAATTGAATCTACAACAGACTGACCAACCGTTGCACCACCAACAAAGAACAGGGTAACAACAATACCAAATACCAGGCCTAAAAGACCCATTGAAAGGTAGTTAAGATTAACAATACCTTGTGGATTGGCATCGTGAGCATATTGATCTGCCTTACTCATGAGTGGGGACATAAGCGTAAAGATCAACGTAACGCCGTATTGACCGAGCAGAGAGAATGGAATTGCAGTTGCAACTGCGATATTTGGATCGAGATGCAAAGAAATGGCAATAACAGCCGCCATAATACCACCTACTACAGCATTAGGTGGTTGTGCACCTCCGATTGGCATGTTTCCGATTGTCATTAACTGATACGTACCACCAACAATCAGACCAGTTTGAACATCGCCCAAGATAAGACCGATAACAAGACCAGTAACCAGCGGTTGATACAGTGACTCAAGGAAACTAAATTGGTCGATTGCGGCAACAAACGTTACCAAAAAGACCAATATAACCTGAATAATTGAATATTCCATCTTTGCTCCTCCTTTCAATGTATAAAAACATACATATCCCTTTTTATCGTGCATATACCCCACATATATGCACGTAAAATCCAATTAATTAAACAGCTTTGATGAATCCTCAACAGCTGTGGTAGGAACGCGTTGGATGCTTAGCTTAACGCCTAAGTCAACAAGTTTTTTGAATGCTGCTACATCGGCATCATCTACCGCAACCGAAGTTGCAACTTGACGCTTGCCTTCAGACATATGCATATTACCTATATTTAAAACCTTAATGGGAACGCCACCTTCTACCAGCTTTAAAGCATCTTCAGGTGTTTCCAGCACGAGGAAAATATGCTGACGAGGAGCAGCTTTGTGAATAACGTCAATTGTTTTTTGAAGCGAAAAATATCTCGTTGCAACACCTTGCGGAGCAGCCATATCCATAAGATGTTGTCTCATGGTATTGCTTGCAACTTCGTCGTTCGCAACCAGAATAAGATTAGCGCCTACGCTACCTGTCCATTGAGTTGCCACTTGCCCGTGAATAAGACGATTGTCAATACGTGCAAGTACAATATTTGGTTCACCCATACCGCTCACCCTTTCGGTTGTATGCCTATGAATGCTTATGCATCATTTCCTCAGTAAACGCAACCCGTATGCACAAACGCCTACGACTGCTCACACAACAAAATCTCATTGTTACCAAGCTCATAGGCGTACACGTAAATATTCATGCGTGTAGCGATGCGCGTGGCAACACAGTTTGACCTATTATCTACAAAACGAACGACTATTTGTCAAAAGTTTGTGAATCGATATATTGAATTGCATAGCGCGAAACTTCTAATACAGCACCCGACTTTACCCTGATATCACAAGTATCTGTACGCAGCGCAACTATTTCGCCAAAGATAACACCCATAACAGAAACTCTTTGGCCAACTGCAAGCTCCTTATGAAGCTCTTTGAATTCGTGCTGCTTGCGTTGTTTTAAAACGGTCATATACACAAACAAAACAAGTGCAATTAAAGTAAGAAGAACAGCAATAACTAATGAAGAAGCACCTAAAGCGTTGAGAAACATCTCACTCATTAAATACCATCTCCTTCATCAAACAGATCTAAAGAGTCTTGATTTTCTGTGTGGGTGTTGATTTGAGATGGGCTGATGTGTGCAACGCTTTCCTTGCCTGCATCTTGCGCGATCTGGGCAAGTTCTTGAGCTGAAGAGGCACTGCTTTGGGAAGAGGTGAGCTCGAGTAACATGCCTAAATTACAACCAGTTACAATTTCAACTGGCTTATCTGCTGCAGCCAACATTGCCTGATTAAATGGAGTGCCACCCATTAAATCGCAACAAACTACAACCGAACCAAACTGTGCAATTGCTTCATCAATTGCTTGTGTAAGGCGCACTCCAAATGTAGCGGCTTCATCTTCGTGAAAAATAACGGCTTGAGTTGCATTTTGAGGACCTGCAATCATTTCGAGTGCAGAGATAAGTCCTTGTGCAAAATCACCGTGTCCTGTAATAATGCAACCTACCATGTGTTTTCCTATCGCTCAACGTGTGGGACGTTCATTTTGCGGCACATCAGACATTTTGTATAACTGGTTATAACCAGCTACTCATAGTGTATAAAAGAATGTGTATAAAGTCATTAGATACAAAGTTGTGTTAGGTGAACGGACAGAAAACGCTGGCTAACGGATAACAGCAGTTCACAAGGGTTATTTTTCATGAGAAGTGCGTATAAAATCGCTATGTACACCTCATGTGCGATTATATTTTTCAGTGAGTATATGAATATGAACACCTTAAAATACAAGTTAAATGCATAAAGGTCTTTAAATAGTAATACCGGTTAGAAATATAACAACAAATCTTTTTGGAAGGTGAAATTCATCTATAAAAGGCGACCTTCGCTTTAAGCAAAAGTCGCCTTTTCCATTTATCTTATATGCAATGCGCGTTAGCTACAGTCTACTACCTACTTAACGTTGGCGTAACGCTTAAAGCATTCAACCATACCCTCAGGTGTAGTTTGCGACTGTACATCAGCTTGAAATTATCCTACAACAGTTGAGTTTTATGTTCTAGTCAATCCATAAAACTTTAGTTTCTCTGAATACCTGATAAGCAATACAGGTTACGCCCTGCAGCAATATCGGTTCGTACGTGACAATTTGAGCAGCCGCACTATCTAAATCCATGCTCATGACAACACTTCTTTAATACTTCTTTATTTAATACGTTCTACCTTGGTGTCTTTATATACGTTGTCCCATTTATCCATATCAATATGACCAGTTTGGGCTTCAAGCGCATTAAGCGTACCGCACGCGGCTCCATAGCGCAGCACGTCGGGCGCGCTCATATTTTGCGAAAGCGCATAGGCAAATCCTGCAATTGTAGAATCTCCCGAACCCGTTGCATTAACGCAGCTAATTTGAGCAGCGTGCACGCGATACACGCTTCCTTGATGGTATGCAAGCAAACCGTCTTTTCCCATAGAAATAACAATCCATGCAACACCCGTAAAACGTTCATCGCTCGCAAGCGCATGTACAAGCGCTTGGGGATTTTCGCTGGTAAAGTTTGTGTGCAGCATAGCATTGAGTTCCGAAAGATTGGGTTTTATAAGCGTTGGTTTATCCGACGACAAAAGAGCTGCTTCAAGAGCTGCGCCCGATGTATCCAACAGCACATGTTTGCGCGCAGCGGCAGCGCTCGTAATAAGATGCGCATAAAAATCATCGGGTATGCCTTGTGGCATAGATCCCGAAATCGTAACGCACGAAACATCTTGCATAAGGTGCGTAAATTTTTCCTTAAATGCCTGCGTATCCTGTGGTGTCACACAAGGCCCTGCCTCTAAAAACTCGGTTTGTTTGCCTTCGTGCAGTACGCTTATGCATACGCGTGTTTCGCCCTTTATCTGCAAAAAGTCATGAGGCAAGTCAGAGTTATCCATGAGCTGCTGCAAGTAAGAGCCCATATATCCCCCCACAAAACCAGTCGCAAGAACGCGCGCGCCCAACTCGTGCAAAACACGCGTGACATTAAGACCTTTGCCTCCTGCTGTTTTATGAGCAACTACACGATTGACATCGTCTATACAAAGCTTATCAAGCGCGTAGCTTGTATCGATAGAAGGATTAAGCGTAACGGTTAAAATCATAAAAGTATGCCTTTCCCTCAAGAAAGTGGTATGCATATAAAAACCCAAAGGAGCACAGGTCAGGGTCTATATTTAATGCCAACAGAATTTACAATTTCAATTATGTATTATGCACGACAAAGCATACATGAGATAACGCGAGATTCATAAAGTATTCTACAATGAAGGTACATTTTGTTGTCAAATGAAGTATCAAATCATGATTGCCTTGTTATTATGCCTTTTGACAGCAAAGCTCATACACGTTTTATAGGAGGTAGTGTCATCATGCTCGTTTCAACAAAAGAAATGTTGCAAAAAGCCTACGAAGGACATTATGCCGTTGGTGCATTTAATGTAGAGAACCTTGAGTTTGTCATGGCAGCAGTGCGTGCTGCGCAAGCAAAGCACTCGCCTATTATTTTACAGACAACACCTGGAACGCTGAAATATGCAAATGTTGATTATTTTAAGGCAATGGTCAGCGTTGCAGCAGAGTCGGTAGATGTTCCTGTTGCGCTTCACCTTGACCACGGCGATACGTTTGAGCGCTGCGTACAGGCTATTCGAGCAGGCTATACCTCGGTTATGATCGATGGATCACATGTTGATTATCAAAGCAATCTTGCTCTTACGACATCGGTAACCAAAGTTGCTGAGCCTATTGGACTTCCTGTTGAGGCCGAATTAGGTAAAGTGGGCGGAAAAGAAGACGATGGCCCACTTGCTGCCGACGAAAATCCCTACACCGACCCCGAACAAGCTGCAGAATTTATTGCAAAAACACATTGCACATCCTTAGCGGTAGGCGTTGGTACCATTCATGGCGTATATAAAGGTACGCCTCATATTGAACAGGGCGTTCTTAAAGAGATTAAGGCGCATACAAATGTACCTTTAGTATTGCACGGCACATCGGGTGTCCCCGACGATCAGGTTGCACAAGCTATTCAAAATGGTATTTGCAAAGTAAACTATGCAACCGAGTTGCGACAAGTCTTTACCGCTGGCTTTATGAAATATATGGGAGAAAATCCTGCATGCTTTGATCCTAAAAAACCATTTATCCCAGCTCAACAGGCAATTTTTGATATTGTTGCATCGCATATGGACAACCTGGGATCAACCAACAAGGCGTAAGGTCTACCAACAAAGCATAGTGGTCTGCTCATAAGACACAAGCGCAAACGTTATTGCTCGTTTTGAGCAAGCACAAACCTAAGGACATACCCATGATTTATACGCTCACTCCCAATCCTGCCGTTGACATGAATGTAAGCGCCGATGTTGTAGTACCTAATCGTGTTTGTCGCACCAAAGATGCAGTATATACTCCAAACGGCAAAGGCTTAAATGTGAGTTTTACCCTTCAACATTTTGGTGTACATGCTCCTATTTTAGGTTTTTTTGGAGGATTTAGCGGTACCTATATTGTTGACGAGGCACGAAAGAAGGGCTGTGACGTTTATCCCGTTATGGTAGACGGTATCACACGCATCAACCCCTTTATTTCGACGCCTACGCAAGAATATACCTTCCCTAATGCAGGCTGTAGTGTGCCAGAAGATAAACAGCACGAACTTTTACAGTTGCTGAGCTCGCTTGATGATTTAACCTGTCTTGTTGTATCGGGCTCGCTTCCTCCCGAAGTTAAACCTACCTTTTATGATGAGATTTTTGATACCCTTGCTGCTAAGCACGTAGACATTGTGCTTGATACCAGCTCTTCTCACCTAAGCCAGCTTGGTTCAAAGAAGCCGCTTCTCATTAAGCCTAACGACGACGAATTGCATGCCATTTTTGGCTATACGCTTACAGACGAAGATGATACTGTCCGCGCGCTCCATGATTTGGGCACGCAAGGATTTCAAAACGTATTGTTGACGCTTGGTTCGCGCGGCGCGTACTTTTTTAATGGAACACATGTTTGGTATGCAAACGCACCAATAATTAAGCCTTATTCTACGGTTTGCGCAGGCGATGCTACGCTTGGGTGCTTTTTGGCATCATATGTGGTGCATAAAGCATCTGTTGAGCAGGCTCTTACAAACGCAATGGCATGTGGCGCAAATGTTGCTATGTCTGCAGGTTTAGGTACGTTTTCGCGCATGGACGAACTCAAAGAAGCTGTGCATGTAAAACAGGTAGACTAGCACCTATGTTGATAAGGTGAGATTAGACGTTAGAACACGCGTTATAATTCATAGGTTGTTGCATAAGAAATCGGGTATCTGCTGTAAGCGGACACCCGATTTTCTCACTATTTTTGCTCATTATATGAGTTAGATTGAAGGCCTCTGCACATAAGAAAAGCCCCTGCACATAAGATAGATTTGTACAGATACAAAGACTAAAAAGCCGTTGATTATTTACGACGGCGCATTACCACACCAGCTACGATTAAACATATTGCAATAATAATACCAATAATGACAGGTGCTTGCGTACCGCTAAAAATATCATTAGTTACAGCTATCATAAGAATCTCATTTCATATCCTACAAGCTTGTCCTATAAGGTCTGGTAAGCAAATAAGTAACCTCACACAGGCACACATTATACTAGTTGGTCATGAAATCACAAATGACACTCAGATAATGCTCGTTATTTTCGGCGTAACACATGTGCCTACAGCCTTCAAATAATTCCCAGCGTGCGTTTGGAATACGATCAAACATAGTCTTTGCAATAAGCGGTGTACACTCGTCATCTGTGCCGCTGATAATGAGCGTTGGCACCTTAATGTGGTGCAAACGATCAATCACGTTCCAATCTGCAAGCGTACCCGTTGCCGTTAATTCGTTTGGGCCCCACGCAACTACATAGGATTCTTCGCCACTTTTCTTAGGACGACGCAAGCATTCGGGCGCAGTTTCGTCGTATGTTAAATCGCAACAATGCATAGTCATAAAATGGTCTAGAGCCTGGGTATATGCACGGCCAGAAAAGTCCTGCGTTTTTTCGGCATTCATAAGCGCACTGTATTCAAGCGCAGGAAGCATACGCGCAAGACGGTGCTGCTCGCGCGCCCAAAGTTGCGAGGACGGCAATGTAGACGACAAAATAAGGCCTTGCAACCCCTGCGCGTTGCAATCAAGCGCAAAGCTCTGTGCCAGCATACCGCCCCATGATTGGCCTAACAGATAATATTTTGACAAACCAAGGTGACTAATAAGAGCTTCAAGCTCGTTTTCCCATGTGCTCAGTTTCCACAAATCGGGGCGATTTTCTACATACGACTTGCCACATCCCAGCTGGTCATAGCTGATAACCGCACGGCCACGCAGAGCCACGGGGTCAAGGAGTTCCATATAATTGTGGGTAGAACCAGGTCCTCCGTGAAGCGTAATCAGCGGTGCTTTACCAGAAGTTATGTCACCCGCAATGCGGTAGTACGTTTTATAGCCCATAAAGTCCATCGTGTTTTCGTGAACTTCTATATGGTCGTTTAACTGTGATGATGGCATCTTTTCTCCTTTTAGTTATTCTTTAAGCTGTTCTTTTAGCTATTCTTTGGTCTATTCTTTAAGCTGTTCAAGCAAATATTGTGGCAATTTTTGGTCAGATAAAATTTCATCAAGCTCTTTTCTGCCAATCACGCATACGCCCAACTCGCGCGCTTTGTCTAGTTTTGAACCTGCTTGCTCCCCTGCAATCACAAAACTTGTTTTACGAGATACCGAACCCGAAACTTTTGCACCTAAGGCTTTGAGCGCATCTCCTGCGGCAGTGCGCGACAGATTCTCAAGCGTTCCGGTGAGCACAAAGGTGTATCCTGTTAACGATTGCGGAAGCTTTGCTTTCTGTTCAGGAGCTGAAAGTACCACACCTGCAGCTTGCAGACGCATAAGCACTTCCATATTTTGTGGCATGTGCAAAAAGTCGACCAATGAAGCAGCAATTTTGGGACCAACACCATCTATAGCTGCAATTTCGTCTTTATCTGCACGCAGTAAACTTTCAAGATCAGGATATGTTGCCACGATAAGTTCTGCAACACTTGCTCCTACATGGCGAATTCCCAACCCAAACAAAACGCGGGCAAGACCTGCTTGTTTACTCTTATTGAGCTGCGCTGTAATTTTTGACGCAATTTTTTTACCAACACGAATGGCGTCACCCTGCTTGTGCAATTTATTGGTAGTATCGTATGTGCGTCCCGTATCAAGCGAGCTCAAATTTTCTAAGCTCAATTTATCGTAATAATCGGCAACATCTTTAACATAGCCTTGTTCGGTAAGTCTCGTGATAAGTTCAGAGCCTAAGCCATCAATATCCATGGCCTTTCGAGAACACCAATGGATAAGACGCTGAGATGCCTGAGCTGGGCAATCAAGCGAAACACAGCGATACGCCACTTCATCGTCCTCGCGCACAACGGATGCACCGCACGCAGGACAGGTACGCGGCATATCCCACACAGGACGCGCAAAATGAAGCGCCGCAAGATCACCTTCTAGAACTGGTCCTACAACTTCTGGGATCACATCACCTGCTTTGTGGACAACAATGGTATCGCCTACACGCACATCACGACGACGTACTTCGTCTATATTATGCAGCGTTGCGCGCGCTATGGTTGATCCTGCAACCAAAACGGGATCAAATTCGGCAACGGGTGTAAGAACGCCCGTTCTACCAACTTGAATGCGAATTTCTCTAAGTATGGTTTGCTTTTGCTCGGGCGGAAACTTAAACGCAATTGCCCACCTTGGCGCGCGCGCCGTAAAACCAAGCTGATCTTGGAAGGCAAAAGAATCAACCTTGACCACAACACCATCAATATCGTAATCAAGTGAGCTGCGGTTTTTAAGCGCACGCGCGCAATAGTCGTGCACCTCTTGTGCACACACACAGCGCTGCGCATGTGGATTGACGCTAAAACCGCACGAAGACAACCATGACAAAAAATCGGTTTGGGTATGAACGTCTAAAGATTCGCGCGAAGCAAGCGCATAAATAAATGTTTCAAGATCACGATGTGCGGTAATGCGTGCATTTTTTTGACGAAGCGAGCCAGCCGCAGCATTACGCGGATTTGCAAAGGTAGGACGGCCTTCATCGTCGGCGGTTTCGTTAAGACGGACAAAGCTATGCTTGGGCATATATACTTCGCCGCGCACCTCAATATCCGATCCAAAACCCGTGTTGGCAATTTTTTGCAAACCATCACGTAAAAGGGTGTGCGGTACATCTTTAATGGTAATCACGTTGGCGGTTACGTCTTCTCCAACACTACCATCACCGCGCGTTGCCGCACGCAAGAGCTGACCATTGTGATAGGTAAGCGCAACACCTAAACCATCTATTTTAAGTTCGCAGGTATATGCAACAGGATTGGACGGCGAAGACCCAAGCGCTTCATCAGTTTTCTCAAGCCAGGCATCAAGCTCCTCCAAATTCATAGCATCGTCCATAGAATACATGCGCTGAGCATGGGCAACCCGACGAAATTGCTGAGAAACATAACCACCTATACGATGTGTGTATGAATGCTCATCATCGAGATAGGGATACGTTTTTTCGAGATGCAACAATTCTTGAAGATAGCTGTCAAACTGGCTATCGGTTATCAAAGGCGCATCTAAAGCATAATATCGATAAGCGTGATAGTCCAATAGTTTTCTAAGCTCACGCGCGCGTGCCTCAGGCAAGCTGGCATGCGTATCAACAGGAACATCAGCTTCTAGCGATTCATGCGGTGTAGAAACAGGTGCGACGAAGGTTTGAGCGTTTGGCGTATGAAATGCTACGGGCGCGGTAGCTGAATCGTTGCCCGTTGTGGCTTCAGACATCACGTCAAACAGCGTAGGCTGTGTCATCTGAGTTGTCTTAAGCGAAGAACTTGGTATTTTCTCTCTAGATTTACTATGTTGTGTCATACGTGATCCTTATTAGCACAAACTACAATAAGCTCTCATACTGCCAACTATTTGTATAACGCACCATTACATCAAGTGCGCGCTATATCCTGCTTTTTCTACGGCAGCAATAAGTTGTTGAGATATTTGTGCATCGCTACATACTACTTCTGCTGATTTACAGGCAAGGCTTACATCGACCTTACTAACACCTGCAACCTCTGACAGAGCATCTGTTACGTGACGTACGCAATGTTCGCAGGTCATACCCTCAATTGCCAACTTAATAATCACAGTTTTCTCCTTATGCGTTCCACGAGTTTCTTTATGCGTTACACTAATTTTTTCTTTTATTGTAGATGAATGTTCGCGTGAGGTAGGAGTAATTTTAGAAAGCGCGCGCGGTTTCCATCTCAGCAAACGAAGCGCGTTTCCCACTACGATAAGCGAAGAAATGCTCATAGACGCCGAAGCCATCATAGGGTTAAACGTTATAGAAAACGGTTGGAATACGCCTGCCGCAAGTGGTATACAAATAACGTTATACACCAGCGCCCAAAAAAGATTTTGCTTGATAATACGTGCCGTTTTTTTACTTAAATCGTAAGCATGCACAAGATCGCATACATTGGAATTCATTAAAACGATGTCAGCGGAATCAATTGCAATATCGGTTCCAGCACCCACCGCAATGCCAATATCTGCTTGAGCTAAAGACGGTGCATCGTTAATACCGTCACCTACCATTGCAACTAACGGATAGCTGCGAAAACCTACCAAACGCGAAAGTTTAGACGTGCGCACATGCACAGCATTTTGCAGATTCTTGATACATGCGTATTTCTCATTTGGCAACAAACCTGCATGTACTTCCTTTATGCTGAGCTGGCGCGCAAGCTGCTCACATGATGCAGGCGTATCCCCAGAAAGCATAACTGGTTCAAGAGCGCGCGTGCGCAAAGCGGCAAGCGCTTCAATGCTTGAAGGCTTGCAAAGATCTTCAAACTCAAAACAGGCACAGGCACATGTATCGTAGGCAACGTATATAACGCTCGATTTTAACGTAGACTTAGGCAATACAGCACAAACTTGTGTTATATCAATATGCAATGAGTGCATAAGTCGCTCATTACCTATTACCAGGCGTCTGTCTCGTACATAACCTGTGACACCAAGACCAGGTTGTTGAGTAAAATCGCAGGTATCAACAACAGAAGTGCACGTTTTGTCGCTAAGCTCTATTTCATGCTTATCTGCCAATGTTTTAATATATAAGCATAAAGCGCGCGCAACCACGTGTTCGCTTTTATGCTCAAGCATCCATACATCGCGCAAAAACGATGCGTAGGCCTGCTGATTATTTGATAATTCATCAAGCACCACATGTGTTGTAACACAAGGCTTGCCGCGAGTAAGCGTACCCGTTTTATCAAAAGCAACCACACGTACACGGCGCAAGTTTTCAAGCGCAGAAGCGCATTTGAATAAAATACCAAAACGCGCGCCACGCGCACATGCAACCATAAGCGCAACAGGTACTGCCAAACCCAGGGCGCAAGGACAACTAACAACTAACACGCTTACAGCACAATTTATTGCCCAAGGAAGTGCGGATACTGCGCCTGCAAGCAACAACCAAGTGACAAATGTAATCAAAGAAATCAATATAACGGCAGGTACAAATAAAGATGCAAGTGTATCAGCGATGCGTTCAATAGGAGCTTTAGTTGAAGTAGCTTGTTCAACAAGGGTAATAATATGAGAAAGTACGCTCTGGGAAGCTACAGTGTCCACACGCAAACGCGCCCAACCCTGCAGAACGTGAGTTCCTGCATAAACCTTGGAATGAAGTGTTTTGTCTTGAGGAAACGCCTCGCCTGAAAGGGCAGACTCATCTACTGCAAGCAAGCCTGCAACCACGGTGGCGTCCAGAGCAATACGCTCCCCTGCTTTAACGATTATTTCTTGCCCAACCTGCACGGAATCGCGCGAACAAAGCTTTTCTCCCGAAGAAGTAACAACCGTTACCAAAGGCGGCACCAAATTGATAAGCTCGGTTAATGCGCTTGTTGCTTGTTGCTTGGTTTTTGTTTCAAAATAGGTTCCAATACTTACAAATACTAAAATCATGCCGCACGAATCAAAATAGAGATGATCGAGGGGAAAAGCCGCGGATACGCTTACGAAAGCAGGAAGTGCCTGTGTAAAGCTTTGCTGTGCGCGCGGCAAAGAAAACACATGTTCGGCATAATGTAGAAACGCAAACACATCAAACCAGCGAAGCCCCACAAGAAACGTTGAATATACAAACGAAGCAAGTGATCCAAGCGCAATAAGCGTATCCATGGTGGCATAACCTGCGCGAGCTGCCTTAAAGCCACGTATGAAGTACACGCGGTTGATAATGAGAATGCACAGCGCCAAAAAGAATTGGATGAGACCACCAAGTGCGTAATCGGCGCGCGAAGTGCTTGAAAATAGACAGGGCAATCCAAACATAGGAGCCATAGCAAGATACATCAGTGGCACGGCACAGAGAATTGAAAGTTTAAGGCGATGCGCAAGACGGGAAAGTTCGCGCAGGTCAGAGCCTGCAGGAGTTGAATGAGAGTGCTTTTGAGCTACGCCAACAGCGGCGGCAGCGTCAGAAGCACTACCAGGTGTGGCGGTTACACTGTTAGCAGCTGCATCGGCAACACCATCATGCGCACCACCAGCAACATCACTGATTTGAGCATCGTAACCTGCGCTTTTAAGAGTATCCACAACCGTTGTGCAGAAAGACGGACCAATTTCATGTGGATTAGCCTGTATACGCAGTGTATGCGTTAACAAATTAACGTCTGCTGACTGCACACCCGTAATACCCTCGGCTGCCTGCTGCACATGCTTAACGCATGCCGAACAAGTCATGCCTTCTACGTCAAATGTATACAAACGCGTGTTCTTAGACAAGGACATATAAGTTCTCGCTTATAAATTATTGAGATCCATAATGAACTCTTTTAAGCGCTGAAGCTTTTTACGTTGGTTTGGTGTACCTTGTCCATTTTGATCGGAATCATCGGAATCGTCTTCATTGGTTTTGGGTGTTCCAAAAGGATCAGCATTGGGCGACTGTTGCTTTTGCAAGGTGTTTTGTTGCTGCTGTAGCGCTTCATCCGATCCAAGTGTCACGTCAAATGTTTTTTTCTCTTTATCACGCCAAACCGTAACACGCACTGTTTGGCCAATTTCATGAGATCTAACATTCAAAATCATTGCATCAGCCGAGGTAATTTCTTTATCATCAACAGCGGTAATAATATCGCCCTTTTTGATACCTGCTTTTTCGGCAGGACCCGTTGCCGCAACATCTGCAACGTAGGCACCTTCGGTAACGGGCAAACGATAATGTGATGCATTTTGTGCGTTAATGGTCTGCATAGCAAGGCCAATATAGGCATGTGTTACTTTTTCGCCATTCAAAATTTTATGGGCAATTTTCATAGCATAATTTGATGGAATGGCAAAGCCAATACCAGAAAAAGCTCCCGATGTAGAAGAGAAAAGCGTGCATATACCAACAAGCTTACCTTCGGCATTAACTAAGGCACCACCAGAATTACCAGGATTAATAGAAGCATCCGTTTGAATTAAGTTGGTATACAAGGTTGTGCCCGACTTTGTACGCAGCGATTGATTTCGTGCAAGAGAGCTTATGATACCTGCAGAAACAGACTGATTCAAACCGTAGGGGCTTCCTACCGACATAACCCAGTCGCCAACAGAAAGCTTATCTGAATCGGCAACTTCTATAGGTGTAACTTCGTCGCCTTCCAAATCGGCTTTAATCACGGCAATATCGCTTGAAGGATCCGAACCAACCACCTTTGCGGAATACGTTTTGTTAGCAATAGTAACCGAAACAGCTTGAGCATTAGCAACAACATGATAATTAGTAAGAATATTACCATCGCTATCGAGCATTACGCCCGATCCCACACCTGAACCCTGAGCTTTTTGCACTCCAATTGAAACAACCGAAGGAAGAGCCTTAGCAGCCGCAGCTTTTGCTGTGGATGTATCCTGATCATGGGCGTCTATAGTTAAGGGCGAAGAATTACCCTGTGAGCTGTGTCCGCGCGTTTGGGCTAGGTAGTTTTGAACACCAAAATCAACGCCTGCGCCTGCAAGAACAAGAATAAGTGCCAATCCAAGTCTTACCAAACATGTACGCACATGGCGTTTTTTTCTCATGGTATCAGGTTTACATGGATCAGATTTTGTCTGTGCACATGGAATTTGTGCATGAGCACTTGAAGTTGAAATTCGTGGAGCTACGACCGTATCCGCTACATGAGCCGAAACATGTGGAACAGAAGACGTCGTTTTACCTTGTTGGTCATGTTCATGTTGAGAATGAGACACAAGAGGATCCATAACATCTGTTGGTGATGTATCTTGACGAGGCGCAGTTGGATTTACGTGTTGAGGATGCTCCAATTCATTATTCATTGCAACACCTTTCTTTTCATGAGGTAAACATATACCTCAAAACAATAGCTAAGAGGTTATCGGTATATATGAACTATATACATAATCGGTTAAATGTATACATTCATATAAAACTGACACACGCTCACCGCACGTTGCACAAAACATAACACGTTACACAAAATGAGGTAATCGTTAATGCTTACGATTTAAAGAGATACCCTACACCACGAACCGTGGCAATATGAGAAGCAATCTGAGGTCCCACTTTAGAACGAACGCGACGTATATGGACATCAACGGTTCTTGTACCACCGCAGTATTCAAAGCCCCACACCTGATGCAAAAGTTTTTCGCGCGAATATGCACGACCTGGATGAGTAACTAAAAATGAAAGAAGAGAATACTCCATTAATGTTAAGTCTACAGGCTTAGTGTCTATGCACACTTGATAGGTAGCAAGATTAATACTCATATTGTCTACGCATATCTCGTCCGCTGGCTCTGCTTCTTCGCCTGTCCACAATAAAAGTGCACATCTAATTTGAAACTCTGAACTTGGCGCAGTGGGCAAAATGAAGTCAAAATTTATATGCTTAGGAATATACAATTTATCTAAGTTACGCTGATCTTGAATAAGCAGCAATGCTGACACACCGTGTTCAACGCCTGCAGACTCAATAGTCTTAAGCACAGCAGTATCAAGATCAAGGGTATCAATAATAATAAGATCAAATTCATGACCCGAGTCAAATGCACGATGAATCGTTTGTGGTGTAGAAGACAAAATAGATACATCCAAGGCCTGCTTTAAATCCTGCATACTGGCCACGCATCGTTTAGTATGAGCTACCAGCAAGACATTTTTATGATGCATTGAATATCCTCCCTTATAACCCCTTTAATACACCGTAATTGCATCTATATGGTCAATGCATAACGAAACACCGTAAAGCTAAACGCCTACATAACATTTTTTACGTTCCCAATCGGTAACAATAGAACAGTACTCATCCCATTCACGACGCTTTTCTTTAAGTAAATACTCAAACAGATGATCACCCAAAACACCGCGGCAGAAATCGCTTTGTTCAAAAAGATCAATAGCGTCACCTAGATTTTTAGGCAAACGATGAATACCAGCTGCCTTTTGCTCTGCAAGACTCAAGGTGTCCAATTTCATGGGAGCCTCGGGCGCAAGCGGAAGTTCTTCTTCGATACCGCGCATACCCGCTGCTAAAGATATAGCAAGCGCAAGATAAGGATTTGCCGTAGGATCGGGATTTCTAAGTTCGATACGTGTTGACTGATGTTTTCCAGGCTTATGCGTAGGAACACGTACAAGCGCAGAGCGGTTTTTGCGACCCCAGGTTGTATATACGGGAACTTCTCCATTTGCAACAAGACGTTTGTACGAATTAACTGTTGGATTAGTGATAAGCATAAATTCTGGCGCATATCTTAAAAGTCCTGCAACGTAGTGTTGAGCGAGAGGCGTTAGATGAGCAATATTTTCTTTTTTTGGAGCCCAAAATAGATTATTGCCCTCTTTATCAAACAGTGATTGATACAAGAACATACCAGAACCCGAAACTTCGGTAGATGGCTTAGGCATAAATGATGCGATCAAATTATTATCAAACGCCTGCTGACGAATAACCAAACGCGCTGTCATAATATTATCAGCACAGCTTATGGCCTCGGTATAGCGAAGCTCTACGCTATTTTGCGAAGGAGCGGGTGCGTGATAGGAATATTGAATAGGAATAGACATACGCTCAAGCATAAGAGTTGTGGAGCGACGAAGATCGGTTGAAGAGTCCGATGCCGTAAGATCAAAATATCCAGCTGTATCAAGTGATTTAGGAAGTAAAGAGCCATCCACATTAGAGCGATCAAAATAAAAATACTCAATCTTTGGACCAACATTTAGAATATAGCCTTTAGATTCTGCTTCGGCAAAAACTCTACGTAAACATGAGCGTGGATCGCCTTCAAAAGGATTGCGATGAGGCGTTTTTATGTCGCAAATAATACGTGCTACACCATCATTTTCGGAATGTCGCCATGGGAGAATTTGAAACGTAGTTGGATCGGGGAACGCAAGCATGTCTGACTCTTCTTGCGGAACAAAGCCTTCAACTGCCGAACCGTCAAATCCGACTCCTTCTTCAAAAGCCTCTTCCAAGTCTTCAGACGCAATAGAAAATGATTTAAGTTTTCCCAACACATCGGTAAACCAAAGGCGAACAAAACGAATACCGCGTTTTTCTACGGTGCGTAAAACAAAATCGATATTGCGATCATCACCCATACGTTCCTCCTCAATCAGTATTTGTGTTAGTTTCTCACAATCGTGCTGGGAAAGAAACGTATTTTCTTGCGTTTTTTGAAAAAGTAAACAGATAACACAATTTATAGCAGCACAAAAATGTTACTGCTAAGCTTTGTGCGAAGTTGGTTGCTGCTGAACCCTGCTCAGACGTTGAAGCGCAAGCGCTTTATCCGCATGAGCAAGCATAGCTTGTGCAGCTGGACATTGTGATTGACTCGAATTTTTGCTTAAGATACCAGCATGCGCGGGGCAGGATTTTTTAATATCGCACGAACCACACGCACCTGTCATACTGCGTGCAATACGATATATACTGCGAAGCATCACAGCTCCAATAAGAAGCAATAGCAGGTAATCTATACTGTGCACGGTAACCTCTCTTACATGTAACAACCTTAAAAGCACCTAGTTGGCGCGTTGTGCAATTTAACATCGCCGATAGCAAACACACAGCCTCATCCAAACATATATCTGAATAGTACGGACGAATCAATTTGAGGGTGTAGTCGAAGATATTATTTTAAGTATACATTCAGCTTTACAGCTCACCTGTCCATAACCCATTCCATCATCATCTTTACAAACACTTGCCACTATCTCTACAAAGACTTATCTCATACCTTAAAATGAATGCACTCAAACAGTACGGATGGGTATAAAAAAGCTATACTAAAGAGTAACTACGAAAGGTTTTATATGAGAATAACTAAAGAAATGTGCATCTGCATAAGTGTAATATTTCTTCCTGGTGGTTTACTCTTTTTAGCAGACGCTCTTTTTGGACAAAACATGATATGTGGATACATTGCAGCACTCGGCTATGGCTTGGTTGCCGCGTGCTGGATATACTATTTTGCTTCTAATAACAAAGACACTGCGAATGATGCACTTTTAACAACTCCTGCAGCTTTGGCTGCCGATGCAAACGTTGACACGATAAGTGCAGAACACATGGCAAATTCCCCAAAAACAGGGGCGGACGAGCTTGCAACAAAAGCGGCAAGCGCAGCTGCACTAAAAACAGACACCCAAGACAACTCACAGGATCACGCACGACAAACAAAGGCGCTGGCTCAACACATTAACTTGGCTCAAGCAAAGATTGAACCTTTTGATCTAGATGACTTTACCTCAAAGCTGCTCCATACAGCCGATGGAATTGCAGCATTGCGACTCTTTGCGCAAGATGTCAAAGACAAGCGCGCTCTGTGGGATTCTGCTCAATTAAAGCGCGGTGTTGATCACATGCAAAATAACCTAAGTGCATCCGCTCAAAAAACCGTAATTTGCGACGAAACGGGCCAAGAAACGCAGTTGCTCAAACTCTCTACACTTTCAAATAACTCTTATCTTAAAGACGAATCGCCTGCAAAATCACCTCAAAAGCCTTCTTGTCTTGCATGGTTTTTAGTGCGCGAGCTTATGGATTCGGGTATTTTTTCAGATAAACTCTCACTTACCGAAATGCGTATTGTTCGTCCACAGCCGTCTAATTTTTTCTACATTCGTACGTCAGGAAAAAATCTAACAACTCAGGCTTTACGTGCGGTAGAAAAAGCAGAAGTCGCGCTTAACGCAACACTTATTTTAGCTGAGCATTTTCAAGGTACGGAATTTACGCAAGAACAAGCACATGCGGTTTTAGACACGTATACCAACTCAATTGCCCATGAGCTTGCGCGTATCAAGCCAATGTTGGGTAAATCCCAAGGTGAAGTGCCTAATACTGAATGGGTGGTACGTCGAAGTATAGCCTATGCTGTTGAAGCACTACGGCTTCCCTATCGTCTCCATGTTGATTTTCGTACCAACGTTGCAGATGGCAATGTTGCTCTTGAATTTGACGTCACGGACGCTCATGTATTTCCCGATTATGATTTTGTAAACCATCTTCCTCATAAAAATTCAATCAGCGATAAAAAGTGCCTGGCAAGTGCTTATACACTTCGTCTTGCATTACTGCTTGCTGGTGTTGCGTTTGCAAGTTCTGACCGTATTGAACATGTTTGGATTGCCGCGCGCAAAAAGCAGAACGGCAGCACTTCTTGCTTGCTTTCGGTAGATTTTGATAAAGCACGCTTTTTGACCATAGACTTTGACAAACTTTGCGATACAAATGAGTTACAAGACATCTATCACCAGTTTGTTCCCGAAATTCATATTTCTGACAACATGTTGCATCCAATTGAACAGACATTTTCGTTAGACGAAACGCGTTTTTGTCCTTCCAAACGCTACGACGTGCTCTTGAACAATAACACGCGCTTATCCAAAGAACAACAGCGTGTATTTGGTTGTCGACATGCCTCGGGTTTAGCAATCGAAGAAAACGAATGCCTCGAAAAACTTGCAGCACGTGTTGCAGAAAAACTCGCACGCGAGGAAACGGCTGGCACGCTCAGCTGCTCAGACAAAGTACAGATTATTCTGGAATGTGGCAAAAATGAAGTTGATCCGCGCATTACGGAAGCGTGCAGACGCTGCGCACGCAAGCTTATTGCTGCTTTGATACCAGATAGTACTCAAGCAATCACCGAAGAACTTATAAGCGGCGATACTCTTAATCAAATTGCCAAACAGGCAATCAATGCCTGCAATAATGAAGCATACCAACAAGCACTTGATTTGCTTACACCGGTATATACCGATATCGAGAAAAAAGGCAGCTATCGTGATACACAAACGGTAAAATGGCGCTACTTTAACAACTATATAGATCGTGCACTTTATAACAGCAAATATGGGCGCATTGAATATGAGCGACGTTGCAAAAACCGTGAGCTTGATAAAGACGCGCTGTTGCCGCATGCACATACGGCGCGCGACTTTATGCAGCACGAACAGCACATGTGGGATTCGCATCGTGTTTCGCTGATGCTGGTACCTGACGCCTATTATGAAATGCTTTTAGGATTATCGGTGTGCACGGCTGCCTTAAAAGATTATAAAAAAGCTGTTACATATGCTTATAAACTGGTAAATATTGCACCTGTTGACGGGCAGGCTCACATTCAGCTTATAAAATGTTTAATTGCGTGCGAACGTTACGACCAGGCACGAAATGAGCTTATCGACTTCATGCACTATGCGTATGCTCCCGAAAGCTTGGCGCTTGCATACTATCACATGGCTCGCCTTGAGATGATAAAGAACCACAAGTTATCTGCTCAAGCATGTTTTGCATGTGCGGTGCATTTTATGCCACGCCTTGTTACACAATTACGTGCGGAATTAGGCATATCTCAATCTGATACCACTGAGCATCCACTTTCTGCAATGGATACACAAGAGCTTATATCAGTGCTTAAAGCCTACAACATACCCCTTGCGCCCACTCCCGAGATCACATCATTTGTACTTGAAGGGACAAAAGCATCGCTTGATGCCGAGGTATTTCCCGTAGCACGCAATTTTGCAACGCTGTTAGGCTTGTTGTCTGGTGATGATGTAATGGTAGGCATTATCCGCTCAATAGAAACGCGCCCTCAAGAGGGCGAATAGCCTACGTGCAGCTTTGCTTGAATTGCTTCGCTTGTAAATCAAACGTATGTTCTAGTAAAATATGTACTTTAAGCAAAATATGAGCGTGTACAAACTGAGAGCACCATACCAACAAAGAAGATAGCTGATGCACCTAAGACAATAGGCTCAATTCCTCCTGTTTCGAGTAAAAATCCAGCAGTCGTTGATCCAAACATAATGGCAACATTAAACGAGCAGGATTGAAGCGCATTAGCAACAGCAGTACCACTACGAACCTGGCGCGCAGTTGCAGTTTGAAAAATACTGCTCAGCGAGCCAAATGCAATACCCCAAAGAACGAATGCACCGTGGAGCACCATTTCGATATGTAAGCTATAAAATACAAGCATAGCTACACAGCCCAGCACAAACATAAAAACTAAAAAGAGATGAAGCCGCGTATCAATAAACCTCAAAATAAGAATAACCGAAATAATTGAGCCAATGCCAAACCAAATTTGTGCCAGCTCAACGCTGGGATAGTGAAACGTAGAAATAAGCGTGGTAATAAAAGTATATACACCATAATTTGCGCCAACTCCTAAAAATGTTAGCGCAATGACCAGCAAAATACCTGGGTTGGCAAGCATAGTAAACGGAGAATTTTCTCGGCTTCGTTTTTCGCCTTTAACGTGAGGCAAAAACATCATGCAGAGCACCATAACCGCCACAATAAGGATCGCCATAACCGCAAATTCAACCTGAAAACCAAATTGACGGCCAATCCAAGTCATACAGGGTTGACCAACCGACATGCCCACCGTTATGCCCGACATGATAATAGCAACAGCTTTTCCAGCAGATTCGCGAGGAACGAGCGACATACCGTATGCCGTAATCATGGGCCACAGCGTGCCAGCACACATACCACCCAGCGCTCTTCCAACAAGCGCAAGTTGGAACTGTGGTGATAGTGCAACCAAAAGATTTGAAGCCGCAAACCCAAT
>NZ_CFRCNA010000015.1:0-32989 GCF_986145555.1 Fannyhessea sp. | reverse complement strand
GTACTCAAAATAATCGTCGACTTTCCCTAAAAGGTCTTTTGCAATAGATAGAGCTTGTTCGTAATCAACCATGATTATCTCCTCGTTTGTGTTACAAAATTCCTAACCCGATATGAAAGCTTTAAATTGTCTGTTCTAACGAGACCTACCGATTGCGGTCTTGCCATGCTTAAGTAATGCTGTATGTTTACGCTTTTTCCAGTTTGTAAGTCTCTATAAGCGCTGCTCATTGCTACTCAAGTCTGCTTATTGCTGCTCATTTTGGCCGTGAGCTTGCATGTCTTTTCTGATGAGGTTGCGCAAGTAAGCTGTTTTATTGTCTTGCTTACAAAACCATGCATATATATCCGCGTCATCAGGATAAAATGAAAGCGTATGCGTTTTAACATTGCGCTTACGATAGTTTGAATTAGCGCGCCTTTGCGCTTCCGTTGTTGCCATGGTTTACCCCCTTATATTGTTTATAGGCTCGATACATGATGTGCGTTACAAATGCAGCCACGCATATAATGATTGTTTCTTGCATACGCATACCCTTCTTATTACTTTTAATCGTTGCGAGTATTGTCATAATTATAGACAACATTAGAAAGACAAAGTAGTGGCAACGCAAACACAATTAAGAGCAAATGATGAATATTTTTGTATTAAATGCGCGCGTTCTCTGATAGATAATGAAAAAAGGGAAGAAAAAATAATGGTGGAGAATACGGGGTTCGAACCCGTGACCTCATGGCTGCCAGCCATGCGCTCTCCCAACTGAGCTAATTCCCCATTACGGTCATCAAGACTTATTTATAATATCAAAACATATAATTTCGTCAACACAGATTTTTTACGCTTCAAAAATTATGCTATTTCTTCACGAGCACCAACCTCGCAAACAGATCGTATGCTCGACTGGGCAACGCACATAAAAGTCTATAGACTACAAAAGCCTCTAACCAAGCACTCACCATAAGTTTGTGCTAAGAAAAAACCCAACAGGCTCTCTGTTGGGTTATATGTCTTATGGTGGGCCCAGTAGGACTTGAACCTACAACCAAAGGATTATGAGTCCTCTGCGCTAACCGATTGCGCTATAGGCCCGTAAATACTGCAGCAAAATCATTGCAAGTACGTTAGTAGAATACGCAAGAAAGCTCATTTTGGCAAGCATCAAATTAAAAATAGCTACGACTCTACGTAATTCACACGGGTTAAACAAGACATTAAACAAGTCGAGATAAACGCAATGCAGACAACGCAGAGCGCTTAAACGCTCCAATAACGCTTATACAGCTGTTAGGTACTCTATGCTTGCAATCCTTGACGCTGAGGTACAATCTCATGCACAAGATAGTCCACAACCTCATCTACAGGCACTTCTGTGCGCTCACCCGTAGCGCGGGTTTTAACCTCAACACACGCATGTGCAAGAGCCTTTTTACCACAAACAATTTGATACGGAAATCCCATAAGATCGGCATCATTAAACTTGATACCAGCTCGCTCTCCTCTATCGTCTACGATAACTTCAATACCTGCTTTAATAAGACCTTCAGCCAGACGCTGTGCCACAGGCCACACCGTTTCATCGTGGACATCTAGCGGAATAACAGCTACTTCATAAGGAGCAACAGATACAGGCCAAATAATACCATGCTCATCGTGTGACTGCTCCACAACCGCTGCAAGTGTTCTGGAAACACCAATACCATAGCAACCCATGATAAAAGGCTTTTCGGTACCATCTTCATCCATAAAGGTTGCACCCATAGCCTTTGAATATTTGGTTCCAAGTTGAAAGACTTGAGAAATTTCAATACCACGTGCTGATTTAAGGGCAGTAGAACAACAAGGACAACTATCCCCAGCTTCGGTAACAATGAGGTCTTGCCACTCGTTAATAGAAAAATCTTTTCCAAGACAAGCATGACGAAGATGATAATCTACTTCGTTAGCACCACAAATCCATTGATTGAGATCCTTCAAAGACGAATCAGCTACAACACGAATTCCTTGAGGCAAACCAACAGGTCCAATGAAACCTTTATGCAGCCCAAACTGTACAAGCTCATCATCAGTCATCATGTGATAATCACCAAAAAGATGACTTGCTTTTACTTCGTTAAGGCTACGATTACCCGGAACAAAAACTACAACTGGGTTGCCTGCTTCATCAACAAGCGCAAGAGCTTTACGCGTTAGACGAACATCAACGTGCAAAAATTGTGCCAGATCTTCAATAGTTTGACATGCAGGCGTTTTGATTTTTTCGCACGGAGCAACCGCATCGTCTAAGACGTCTATTTTCCCAACTGCTGCTTCGGTATCTGCAGCATAATCACACGCGTCACAATAGATAAGCTCGGCTTCTCCTGCATCTGCCAAAGCCATAAATTCAACAGAGGTGTCGCCACCAATTTGGCCAGAATCCGCAACCACTGGCACGGCGCGCAAACCACAACGACGAGCAATTGTTGCATAAGCCTCTTTTTCTTGCTCATAACAATCATGCAAAGATTCCTGATTGGCACAGAACGAATAACCATCTTTCATGATAAACTCACGACCACGCATCAAACCAAAACGCGGACGACGTTCATCTCTAAATTTGTCCTGAATATGATAAAGCGTAACAGGTAAATTCTTATAACTTTTAAGTTCATTACGAATAAGATCGGTAAACGTTTCCTCATGAGTAGGACCAAGCGCATACTCATGGTCGTGCCTATCGGTAAGGCGCATAAGCTCTGGACCGTATGCACCCCAACGACCACTTTGATGCCACAACTCTGCATCGGTTAAAATAGGAGCAAGCATTTCCTGTGCGTCGATAGCTTCCATCTCTTCGCGAATAATGGATTCAATTTTTTGTATAGAGCGCCATGCCAAAGGCAAATACGAATATAAACCTGCAGCAGCTTTGCGTATCATACCTGCTCGCACAAGTAATTTATGAGAAGCAATATCGGCGTCAGTTGGGTCTTCCTTAAGAGTTGGTGCATAAAGTTTTGACATTCTTGCATAGCGTTTCAAGATAAATCCTTTCGCTACAGGTATATAACAGCCTTTAATTATACAAAGAAAAGCACGAACGAGCATGGTGACAATGCGTACAAGTGCATAACCTACAAAAATATCTCCTTTAGGAGTTAGCACGAGGATCTTAAACCACATACCATACCTAAGAAATAAACTAACCTGAAAAGAGAATATAATTATAAACAGTCGCCTGCTTAAAAACTTACCTAGATAGTGTCTTGCATTATTAATAAATCACTATGGTTGTTGACTTTTAAACACCAACGCAAACATACTTATAAGTGACCAAATAAATAATATCCACGAGATAATAAAAGCGACGAGAATATACTCTCTCAAAATAGTTAAGTCTAACGAATTGAGACCGTACACACACATAAGCAAACTGGTAGCTGCCATAGTCTTTGCATCAGCAATAGCATATGGCCTTACATCTATTTTATCTCTCTCTTCCTTAAGCATGGTATTATAACCTGAAATCAGCATTAACCACTTATTTCTAAACAGCTGAATGGACATAATAAGAAAAGAAATTGAGAATGAAAAGAAGACTAATGTTTCCATTGCGCTCCTAAAATACACAATGATTTTCTGCCTGTCTTACGATGCGGAAAGCTTATTATCAATTAACGGTTCTTTCTAAATCCTACATGTAAATCAGACATCTTTTGACACGTCATAACCATAACGATCCTGGATCTCCTTAAAGAGCTCAGAAACAATGTTTTCCGCAGGCACACTTCGAATTGGTTTGCCGTTTTGAAAGAGCACACCTTTATCTTTTCCGCAGGCAACACCTATATCGGCATCGCGCGCTTCTCCAGGACCGTTAACCGCACATCCCATAACTGCAACCGAAATAGGAGCCTTTAATTTAGTGAGTCGCTCGGAAACAACGTTAGCCATCTCAATTAAATTAACTTGACAGCGCCCACACGTAGGGCAACTTACCATTTCTGGAGTTAGTCGTCTCATGCCAAGTGAGGACAGTAAATCCCATGCAACGTATACTTCCTCTACAGGATCTGCAGTTAAGGATAGGCGGATTGTATCGCCAATACCTTGTTCAAGAAGAATACCTACGCCGACGCAATTTTTTACGGTACCCTGCCTTAGGCCTCCGGCTTCGGTTACACCAACATGTAAAGGTATGTCTGGCAAGGCTTGCGACAAATTTCGATAGGTTTCAAGCGTAGTGGGAACAGAGTGCGCCTTAGCAGACAAAACGATGTCATTAAATCCACGGTCTCTAAAATGCTCAACATAGCCTGTAGCAGAGGCAATCATTTTCTGAGAAAGGGTTAAATCATCGCGCGTATCAAATTTGCGATCCAAAGAGCCTGCATTAACACCAATACGAATGGGAATATGAGCCTGCTTTGCAGCATCAATAACCTTGTCAACTTTTTCCATGGACCCAATATTTCCTGGATTAATGCGCAGCGCAGAAGCACCACGCTCGGCAGCCTCGATAGCTAAACGATAATCAAAATGTATATCAGCAATAACAGGCAGCGGACTTTTGCGACAAATTTCTTCAAAGCCATCAAGGTCACTTTTAAGCGGAATTGCAACGCGAATGAGTTCGCAGCCAGCAGTCATAAGCTTGTTGATCTGCTTAAGTGTTGCCTCAGCATCTGAGGTCTTAGTTGTACACATCGACTGAACAGACACGGGTGCTCCCCCACCCACTGCAACATCTCCTACAAAAACCTGATGTGTTTTAGAACGAGCTTTCACCATAGTATCTTTCTGTTGTAACCAAATTTTAGTGCACGTAGCACACTTTTTAGTGCACGTAGCTCACGCGCCTCTTAGATGACTTCTTGCTTTATACAGAAGCCATATCGTTTTATTACCCCTGAATAAGAGCTGCTATATCGTTTCGCAACGCAAAAACAAAAAGCAACAAAAAGAGCGCAATTCCAATATAGGTAACAAACGTTTGGATTTTAAGTGGCACTGGCTTTCTAATAACTACGCCAATGATTTCAAAGAGCGCTTTACCACCATCTAAAGGCGGTATGGGCAAAAGATTCATACAGCCAAGTGACATCGAAATCATAGCAGCAAGCATGAAAAACTGTTGCGCGCCTTCTTCTGCAGCGCGGGCAGCCATGGTTGAGATTCCCACCACGCTTGAACTTTGTTGCACAGTTTGTAGTGCGTATTGAGGCATAATGAGTCTACACACAAATTGGGTAACCTGAACAGTATACGAAGTAGCAAACTGCAAAGATTGCCCGATGCTTGGATACACCACTTTTGTTTGAGCGTGAATACCAAAAAGCTCATGAGGCTCAAGATGAGAAAAATCAACCGTTGAGCGCACCTGTTGCCCATCGTGCACATATTTCATTTCAAACGTGGCGCCGTCTTCCATTTTATCTGACAAAACGCGAACAATATCAGTCCATGAGTGTACGGGCTCACCATCAAGCGCCACAATCTCGTCACCAGTGGATAAGCCAGCATCTTGTGCAAGAGAATTTGCCTCAACTTTACCTAAAACATTGGAATCAACCGTAGTAGTCACACCTGCTATGCTCAGTGTGGCAACAAGAACCACAAACGCAAATACAATATTTACACATGGCCCTGCTGCAAGAGCTATAAATCGTTTGATAAAACTTTTACCCGTATACGTACGCGCTTTTTCGTCTAGAAAAAATTGATGAGAATCAGAAAGCGTATAATCACTACCAGCTGGTTTTACCTTCTCGGGCAAAAAATGATGACCTGTATCAAAAAGCGTTAACATCTGATCGTCACGTGCAACAGTGGTATATATAATGTCTTGTTCACTACAGCTAGAATCGCTCGTCGCTTTTTGTATCGAAGCCCAATCGGCCAACACGGCTAAAAGCTCATGCGCATACGCAGTGCTACATCCAAGTGCCTCGGCACATGCGCCGGCTGTTGTGCGTCCTTGTGTATAAACAAAGGTAAGACACTGCTCTAACAGTTCATCATCAACATGCGCCATGCCGCAGATACGTGTATATCCACCAAGCAACAAAGGAGTAATGCCAATCTCGGTTCCCCATCGTTTGAGTTTATAGGACCATCTATATTTACAGGGCATGCCGATAAAGAATTCGGTCACACGCATCCCAAACAGACGAGCAGCAATAAAATGTCCCGCTTCGTGAATAGCCACAAGAAACGACAAGACAACAGCTCCCCAGAATATAGGCAGTATAAATTGAAGGACTAACGTCATACATTCTCCGAAACTAAGATAGATAAGTTTGTGCACACATGCGTGCCTGCGTGTCTACTTCGCGAAGTTGCTCAAGTGATTCAACGGGTGCAGGCTCACATTTTTGCATTGTTTGGGCAACAATACGTTCGATATCTAAAAATGAACAGCAACCTTCTCTAAATGCTTTATTAGCTACCTCATTTGCAGCATTCATAATACATGGCATGGTTCCACCCGTTTTACCTGCTTGTAATGCAAGTTTTAGGCAACCAAACGTTGTAGTGTCAGGAGCTGCAAAACTAAGGTCAGAAATAGTTCGCCAGTCGGGTAACTTTGTTGATGGCGCATCCCAACGATTAGGATAGCTGAGCGCATATTGAATGGGAATACGCATATCAGAAGGTCCAAGTTGAGCTTTTGTTGTGCCATCTTTAAATTGAACCATAGAATGAATCATGCTTTGTCGGTGGATAACAACATGAATGTCATCAATTGGCAGTTCAAACAGACGCGTTGCCTCCAAGACTTCTAAGCCTTTATTCATAAGTGTTGCCGAGTCAATCGTAATTTTTGAACCCATTTTCCACGTAGGGTGACAAAGTGCATCGGCGGCAGTAACTCCGGCAAGCTCAGCACGCGTTTTAGCGTAAAACGGTCCCCCTGAACAGGTAAGCCAGATATCGCTTAATTCACGTAACGACTCGCCTTGAAGACATTGAAAAATTGCACTGTGTTCAGAATCAACTGGGATAAGCTTCCCAGGCTTAACAAGCGGCATAATGAGATCGCCAGCTACAACGAGCGATTCCTTATTAGCATAAGCAAGTGTCTTGCCGCATTTAAGCGCGTGATAGCCCACTTCCATGCCTGCAGCTCCAACAATAGCACACACAACAAGGTCAATTTCGTCTCTTTGAACAATATCAAGGAGCGCTTGAGAACCAAATTTGCACGAGCACGTGGCAGGAAGATTATCCAGGATGGCATCATTTTTATGTGTTTCATCAACCACGACAACGTGCTGGGCATCACATGTACGCGCCGCTTTAACGAGAGCGTCGCACGAATTAAATACTGAAAGTGCAACGACATCAATCTTATCGCGGTGTTGGAGGCATACATCAAGCGTTTGAGTGCCAATTGAACCCGATGAACCTAGAATTGCCACACGCAAGCGTTTATGAGCATATTCATTAGATGAAGATGAATCAAACTGCTGAGAAGAATTTGTAGTAAATAAACTCATATAAGACCACCTAAAACAAGCAAAAAATATGCTGCGGTGCACCCAAAAAGCATGGAATCGCTGCGGTCAAGCAAACCACCATGACCAGGCATTATAGTGCCAGAATCTTTAAGGTGCACCGAGCGTTTAATACGAGATTCAAACAAATCACCTATGACAGAAACAATACCCACAACTAAACCGCAGATAAGAGCATATCCAAGTGAAATAGGAACGAGCTTGAAATAATAAATACCAAACCACACCACAACAGACGCAGCAAGACCACCATAAAACCCTTCGATACTTTTATGCGGAGAAATGGTAGGTGCAAGCGGATGCTTACCAAAATTACAACCAACAAAATACGCCGAAATATCATTTGCCCAAACCGAACACATAACTACCAGCGTTAAAACGGCAGCACTAAAATTTGGCTGGCTACATCTTAAAAGTACGATATGTGAAAAAAGCAGCGACGTATACATGGGAGCAAAAAAACTCAGGGCGGTATCAGCTATCGTAACATGCGGAGACGCAATATAAAACACGCTTAATACTAACGCATAAAGTATTGCCGTACCCAAAAGAAGCGTATACGAATTAAAAAGGGCTAATATTGGAAAAAGCAACGCAACGAATAACCCCACAAAATCATAAGGATTATAGTGTGCGAGCTTAATCATATGAAAAAATTCTGAGCAGCAAAGCCATGCCATAGCTGCAATTGCAAATGCAGTACTCGTAGGATCGGCATAAATACAACTCACCACAGCAACCGAGTATAAAACACCTGAAAATACACGAAGTAAGAGCTTCTCGGTCCATGCACGAGCACGTTGCGTTTTGAGCTCGCCTTTTTCCCTAACCGATTCTTTTTGACTGCGTCTTTCTTCGAGCTTTTTTATACCACGCTCTAAGCCAAGACCAGATGTAAGGCGCGGGCGTATTTCTTGCTCTGATTTATGAGCAGAGCCTCTTTTAGTAAAAACGTGCAATTTACTCACGAACGAACACCCCCAAATCGACGCGTTCGCTCTTGATATGATTTAATTGCTCTCAAGAAATCCCATTTAGTAAAATCAGGCCATAACGTTTTGGTTATATAAAGCTCAGAATATGCAATTTGGTACAACAAATAGTTTGAAAGACGCATCTCACCCGATGTGCGTATCACCAAATCAGGATCAGGAAGGCCGCTGGTATAAAGATACGACGAAAGCACTTGCTCATCAATATCTGACGGCTTAAGTTTTCCATCTTGTACCTGGGTAGCTATGCTTTGAGCTGCGTGAACAAGATCATAACGTCCACCATAATTTACTGCCAACGCAAATACCATGCCCGTATTATGCTGAGTTTGTTGAAGGCCTTGTTTAAATACCTTACGCGTAGCTGCAGGAAGAGCGTCAATATTGCCAAAGAAACGCAAACGAACATTTTCTTGCGCAAAAAGAGGCAACTCCTTAACCAAAGTGGTAGCAAATAAGTGCATAAGCAGAGTAACTTCGTGCTGAGGACGTTTCCAATTTTCGGTAGAAAACGCATAAACGCTCAGCACCTTAATTCCCAAACGAACCGAAGCAGTTACAATTTCTTTAAGCGAGGAAACTCCAGCTTTATGGCCTAAAGCTCTATCCAAGCCACGCGCCTGCGCCCAACGACCGTTTCCGTCCATAATAATGGAAACGTGCGAAGGCAAACGATCCAACGAAATATCAGATAAACTTGTATCGTCTGGCGGACAAGAAAAATATGATGCTAACTCTTGTGAAATAGACAACTAAATCTCCATGACCTCTTGTGATTTAGCTTTAAGCATTTCGTCTATCTTTGCTACAAACTCATCAGTAAGCTTTTGGATAGCCTTCTTTTCGCGACTAACGTCGTCTTCATTAAGCTCTTCATCACGTTCTGCTTTATTATTAGCATCGCGACGAGCGTTTCGCACAGCAACTTTTGCGTCTTCTGCATATTGCTTACATTCTTTTACGAGTTCACGGCGACGCTCTTCGGTTGGCTTAGGAAACGGCAAACGAATGGAAGTTCCATCATTACTAGGCGTTATGCCTAAATCAGAAGATTCAATAGCTTTTTCAATAGCTTTAAGCGAAGACTTATCCCAAGGCTCAACAACCAACATTGAAGGCTCGGGAACCTTAATGCCAGCAAGTTGCACAATTGGAGTAGGCTGACCATAGTAATCTACCCGAATACCATCAAGTACCTGAGGATTTGCACGTCCGGTACGAACCTTAGAAAAATTATTCTTAAGTGCATCAATACATTTATTCATGTGTTTTTGTGCTTGATCGGTATATGCGCTCATATATCCTCCTCATGTTGTTGTCTATGCTACCACGAAAAAATTCCTATAATATCTGCGTGCTAAACCTACTTAGACGTGTCTTCACAAACAACCGTACCAACATTTTCGCCCTGTAGTGCACGATCAAAAATACCTTTTGCATCAAGATTGAATACCATAATTGGCATATGATTATCATTGCATAAGGCGGTTGCTGTAGAATCCATAACTTGCAATTCCTTTTTAAGGACATCCATATAGGTAATTTTGTCGAATTTCTTTGCGTTGGGATTCTTAACGGGATCGCAATCGTAAATACCATCGACTTTAGTTGCCTTCATAAGAACTTGCGCGCCAATTTCGCAAGCGCGCAAAGCAGCTGCTGTATCGGTTGTAAAGTAAGGATTTCCCGTACCAGCCGCAAAAATGGTGATACGGCCTTTTTCCAAATGACGTATTGCACGACGTCGAATATAAGTTTCTGAAACCTGATGCATTTCAATTGCGCTCATAACGCGACATTGCATATCGTTATGCTCAAAGGTATCCTGAAGCGCAAGCGCATTGATAACAGTTGCAAGCATACCCATGTTATCGCCTTGAGCACGATCCATACCTGCAGCTGCGCCAGAAAGACCACGAAAAATATTGCCTCCGCCAACTACAACAGCAATTTCGAGCCCTGCATCATAGGCAGGCTTAAGCTCGTGCGCTATATGCTGAGGAACAACAGGATCAATACCAAAGTCTTTATTACCCATAAGGGCTTCACCTGAGAGTTTAAGAAGAACGCGCTTATATTTGTAAGCCGACATAGTAAACCTTTCCATATAAACGTATATGCAAAAAAGCCGCATATATCTGTGCATCACATGTAATGCATGTTTTTCTTATTTTAACAGAAGAGCACGCATGCTCAGTAAGGAATGTACGCAAAGCAAAGAAGTTACAAAGAAATGAGCAAGAAAAACCCGACTTATCAAAGATAAATCGGGTTAATACTACGTATACAAAAGATGAGAGAACTTATTCTTCACCAAAAGCATAACGAACAAATGAAACGATCTTAATAGAGTCATCACCAACAGACTTACCTACTTTTTTAGCAAGTTCAATAACCGTTACGCTTGAATCCTTAATGAATTCTTGTTCGCTTAAAACGCTTTCTTTAAAGTATTTCTCAAGTTTGCCTTCAGCCATTTTTTCCTGAATAAATTCAGGTTTTCCACTTGCCGCAGCTTGAGCCATGTAAATGCTCTTCTCATGAGCAATAACATCAGCTGGAACATCCTCACGACGTGCGCTCACAGGTGCAGATGCCGCTACTTGCATAGCAACATCGTGAGCAAATGTCTTGAACTCTTCGCTTTCAGCAGTTTCGGGCTTGTCAAAGCTAAATTGGCAAATATCTGCAAGCTTGCCACCAAGATGGATGTAGCTGCTCAAGCAACCATCCTCAGCAACAACACGCTGAAAACGAGCAACTTTCATGTTCTCGCCAATAACGTGAATCATTTCAGTTAATTCATCGGCAACGGTAGAATTATCCAAAGGACATGCTTTAAGAGCCTCAACGTCACTAGGATCATGCTGTGCAACACATTGAGCCAGTTTATTTGCAAAAGAAGTAAACTTAGGGTTAGTGCCTACAAAGTCTGTTTCACAAGTAAGCTCCAAAAGTGCACCAGTTTTACCGTCTTCAGAAACATAAGCAGCAATGGTACCTTCATTCGTATCACGACCAGCGCGTTTAACAGCCTTTGCAACGCCCATCTTGCGAAGTACGTCTACAGCTTTTTCGATGTCACCCTCGGCTTCTACTAAAGCTTTTTTACACTCCATCATAGGCGAGTCGGTCATTTCACGGAGTTGTTTAACCAATGCTGCGCTAATTTGTGCCATGATTTCTCCTTTATAGGATTAGAGTCTACAATACTACTACTCAGAAACAGATTCTTTATCTGAAGAATCTTCTTGTGCCTTTTCTTCTTGACTACCCTGCTTCATTTCTTCCTCAGAAATTTGTTCTTTACCCTTACCAGCAAGAACAGCATCAGCAACAAGTTCGCACATAAGATTTACCGAACGAATTGCATCATCATTAGCAGGAATACCATAATCAACTACATCAGGATCAGAGTTAGTGTCAAGCAATGCAACAACAGGAATGTGAAGACGATTTGCCTCACGAATTGCAATTTCTTCACGCTTTGAATCTACAATAAAGAGTGCCTGAGGAAGTGCGTGCATATCACGAACACCACCAAGATTGCGCTGAAGCTTTTCGAGCTCTTTACCCAACACGGCTTGCTCTTTTTTAGGAAGCGCAGCCATACGACCGTCTTCAACCATAGCCTCAAGCTCTTCCATACGATCGATACGTGAACGCATGGTTACAAAGTTAGTAAGCATACCGCCTAACCAACGCTGATTGATGTAGGGCATATCACAACGTTTTGCTTGTTCAGCAACTGCCTCTTGAGCCTGCTTTTTGGTACCAACAAAAAGAATACGACCTTTTTTTGAAGCGCAATTTTTAAGGAAAGTATATGCTTTATCTGCATTTACAACAGTTTGTTTAAGATCAAGAATATAAATACCATTACGCTCGCCAAAGATGTATGGCTTCATTTTTGGATTCCAGCGACGAGTTTGGTGTCCGTAGTGGCAACCAGCTTCGAGAAGCGTACGAATATTGATCTTTACAGCCATAATAAAACCTCCATTGGTTGATCCTCCGTAAGCAATCATCCCTGAGCACTACTTTAAATTTGGCTGAATTTAAAGCACCAGAGCACACAAGTCCTGCTTACGTGTGTATTTTTACACTGCACTCTTGCACAGCAACAATAAAGTATACCAAGCTCCACACGTTTTTTCTATACTTATTTTTAGCCACTACGCAGCTCCATATGTTGCGCATAACCACTGAGAGCGTCCACAAATTTTAATACTACATGCATACATTTCAAGCACGTGTATACCAATCCAAGATTACGCGCGTGGATTTGCGCGCCGGGCTGCGTCTTTTAATGCATTAACAGAAACATGTGTATATATCTGTGTAGTTGCTAGGCTTGCATGTCCTAAAAGCTCCTGCACACTGCGTAAATCTGCACCATGCGACAACAACTCGGTTGCAAACGAATGACGCATCGTATGAGGAGTTGCCATTTCTTGAAGATGACTTAAGCGCATGTAGTGCTCAAAGACATATCTTAGAGCTTGATCGCTCATAGCCTTACCACGTGTTGAAATAAAAACGTGTTGATTAGTTTGAGATTGCCCTTGATTTTTTTGTTTTGATAACAAAACTGGTCGCGCGTTTGTTAGATACATATGCAAAATACGAGCACATTCGGGATATATTGGCACAATCCGCTCTTTTGAGCCTTTACCAAAAAGCCTCACTTGCTTTGAATCAAACGATATATCAGAAACGCACAAATGAGCAGCTTCAGATATACGACAACCTGTTGCATAAAGTAACTCCAAGAGGGCGCGGTCTCGTAAACCGCATACCGTATCTTCTTGGCATGTGGCAAGTAACTTTTCAATAGAAGATTCACTTAAAACATGAGGAAGTGTTTTGGGAATCTTTGGACTTGCCAGTGCTGCCGCAGAATCTTTTTTGGTGAGTCCTTTACGAACAAGCCATTTATACCACGCTCGAATAGCAGATAAATGTCTATTAATGGTACGCGAAGCGTAGCGAGCTGCATATAATTGTGCTAAATATGACCGTAGCTGTTTATGTGAAATATCTAGGAGATCATAGGAGTTTTTTATAAGCCAACGCACATACGCTTTAAGATCTGTTTCATATGCACGAGTTGTATTTTCCGATAAATTTTGAGTGGTCATAAGATGCTGAATAAACGATTCCATAAGCTCCTGCACATACGCAGAATATGCATCATCACCTGGTCTTATATCACAAGAGTTTATAACGTGCGAAGAATTAATCTCTACATTTTCACTCGTTTGAGAAGATATAGCATCACTCATACAACACTCACCCACATACATTGTTTAAAGCTGCAACATCTTGTACAACACTTTCAACAAGGAGCTCAGGATGATTTTGAAGGTAGGCACTAAGATCTGTTTCTGCACGAAGTGCGTAGGCTTTATATCTATCTGCTTTTGATTTAATGGTATGCTCAAACACAGGCATAAGACCAAAATTAACATGCATAGGCTGATAGGTACTTGTTTGAGGATTGGTTGCATAAGCTACAAGTGAGCCAAACGCACCCGTAACAGGTAGCTGTATAGAAGGGTGATCCATAAGTTCGCAATAGGTATTAAGACCTGCAAATAAACCAGAAGCTATAGCCTCTGTATATCCTTCTGTTCCTGTAATTTGCCCAGCAAGACGTATCTTGGTATGCGGAATCTTAAATGTAGTATCCAGGCATTTTGGAGCATCGACAAAAGAATTTCGGTGCATAACTCCATAACGGAAGAATTCTGCTTCTTCAAGACCTGGAATCATACGAAACACGCGCTTTTGTTCTCCCCAAAGCAAGTTTGTTTGGAAACCCACAAGATTATAAGCCGTTCTTTGAGAGTTTTCACTTCGCAATTGGCACACGGCATACGGTCTTGTAAATGCTGCGCCAGAAGTATTAATGTGCAAATGGGGATGGTTTTTTGGATACGAAATTCCAACGGGTTTTAATGCTCCAAAACGCAGGGAATCAACGCCTGTTCTTGCAACTTCTTCAACAGGTTGACATGCAGAAAAAAGGTCTTTTTGCTCAAAATCTTTTGAAATAGCTCGCTTTGCATTGATAAGCTCATGATAAAAGGCAAGGTACGCATCCTTGGTAAACGGGCAGTTAAGGTAGTCACCTTGTGCAGCTGATTGAGTGTCACAAGCGCAACTGTGCGCATACCGGGATTGCTTAAAAACAAGGTCAAAATTTATACTTTCAACATCAACAATAGGAGCAGCAGCGTCAAAAAACGATAATGATGAAGAGCCAAGATAAGAAATAAGCTGATTAAAAAGGCCGTCGGAACAAAGAGGACCTGCAGCAATAACCACATTTCCTTGGGGAATGTCAACTACTTCTTGATGATGTATTGTTATAAAGGGATTTTGTTCAAGCGCGCACGTGACCAAGTGCGAAAAAACGTCGCGATCAACTGCCAGTGCCCCACCAGCTGGAACTTGAGCTTGAAAAGCAAACTTCATCAGATACGAACCCAGCATTGAAAGTTCGTGTTTTAATAAGCCTGCTGCACTTTCTAATTTAAGACTCTTTAGAGAGTTAGAACAGACAAGTTCTGCAAAGTTAGGACTATGGTGAGCAGGGCTCATTTTTGAAGGTTTCATATCATAGAGATCAACATAGATGTGTCGAGCCGCAAGCTGCAAAGCACATTCGCTACCAGCTAGACCTGCTCCTATGATAGTTACGCGCGGTTCCATGTGTACCTTTCTCAAAATGAACTTATAAACTCATACCTTACGCATATAAGTTTAGCGTAAATTATTCCCAAGAAGAGAACCTACAAGCTATCTTCGCTCTTTTTCCCATAATATAGATACGCTTGAGTCGTTGGGGAAAATCGTCCATCAATTAAGCGTTTAACTAAACCTTGTGCTTCAAAATCGCCCAAGGTAGAAAGAATCGTTATAATCTGTTCGTCGAGCTGCTGCGCTAAATCATCTGCACGCATAGGATTTGCAAATAACGCAGACATAATTGCACCTAAATGCGGCTTGGGAGATTCACAAGTTAAGCGTAGCGAATTGAAATCCAAACTAATGCGTTCCTCAAGATCTTTTTCTGAGGTAATGATCGCTGCTCCGTTAGCAATAAGTGCATTCGTACCATTTGAAAGCGGAGAAAAAATTGAACCTGGACAAGCATATAACATGCGATTTAATTGAACGGCGGTTTCGGCAGTGCTCATGGTACCCGACTTATGATTTGCCTCACAGATAATAAGCACACGCGATAAAGCAGCAATAATCTTATTTCTTTTTGGAAACGCATAACGCTTTGGCGAAGATCCCCACGTTTCAAGCGCAACAACACAACCTCTACCACTTTTTGCTTCTTCAAAAATGTCTTTTGACGATGATGGATATATTTTATCGGCTCCACATCCCGAAACAATACAAATGTTTCCTTGAGCATGAAGCGCGGCACGCAAGGCAGCGTAATCACAGCCTTTCGCACCACCTGAAACTACCGTTAAACCGCACTCCGCAGAAATACGTCCTGCGAGCTGTGCTAAAGATTTTCCATAAGGTGTGGCATCACGAGCGCCAATAATAGATATGCACGGTTTTTGTAGGACATCTGCATTTCCTATACCATACAAACGCTGAGGCGGATGTTCAAGGTCACGTAGCGCGCAAGGATAGCACGAATCTACGTCCGTAAGCTCCCATGCACTCTGCACATGCGTACAAGACAAAGCCATGTTGTGCTCGGACATACACATTTGTTGCATTACTTGTGGCTCTATGGCAGCAGATACGTTATTGTCTATGTTCACACATCTTCTCATAAACTCCCTTTTCTATTTCTAAGCATACAAGCTTCCAGCATGTCCTCAACTTCAACGCGTTCATGCTCTGCCAAGTCTGCTATCGTTCGAGCAACATGTACAATGCGCGACAACCCCCTACCCCCAAGTCCTGTTCTCAATGCTATTTGGTTAAGCTTAGATTTTGCTTCAGGCGACAGAGCTTCACACGCAATAGCTTTATTTTTTAATTGGTTGCTATCCGATTTTTGATCCATAACAGACGTAGCATGCGAACATGCGCCACCTAAAGCGTCCTTTAGTTTCTCTTCACGTTGAGCTCTAAACGCACGAGCTTTTTCTACCATTGCTTGCATTTGGGCAGATGAAAGACCCTGTACACCATTAAGTATTTTTTGCGGTGAGGGACGTTGTATATCAATACACATATCGATACGATCAACTAAAGGTCCACTCAGCTTAGATTGATACTTTAAAATTTTTGCCTCGGTGCATACGCATTCATGATCACTATCACCTAAATATCCGCAGGGGCAAGGATTTGCAGCAGCAATAAACATAAACTTACCAGGAAAAACATACACTCCTTCTGCGCGAATAAGACGCACCTCACCTTCCTCAAACGGTTGGCGTAAGGTTTGTAACACATTCGAAGCAAATTCTGGTAATTCATCAAGAAAAAGTACACCCATGTGAGCAAGTGATATTTCTCCTGGTAAAACCGGCCTTCCTCCACCTATAAGTCCCGCAGTTGATATAGAATGATGCGGAGCCCTAAAAGGTGGAATTCCTTGAGAAAGCAGGTCTAAAGGAAGTCCGGCTACCGAGTGAATAAGCAAAGCTTCGTCTTTCTGTGCAACACTTAAACGTGGAAGAATCGAAGGGATACGTTGCGCAAGCATTGTTTTACCTGCGCCTGGAGGGCCTATCATCAGCAATCCATGATTGCCTGCTGCGGCTATCACACATGCACGTTTTGCAGCTTCTTGGTCTATAACGTCTATAAAATCATACGTATGCACAGATTGGCGTAGGCGCTTTTTAAGAACCACCGCACTTGTATCGCTACATTTTCGCATAAGCCAAGGAATACCATTCATAAATTCGCTTAGACGCTGACAGTAAAGCGTATGCTTGGCATGTATATCGTTTACGCTTAAAGCTGAACAAACCACCATTTTATGTAAAGCGCGTGCCAATTTATAGTATGCCATATACCCTCGTATAGGACACACGCTTCCATCCAAGGCAAGCTCGCCTATAAACAGGCACTTTTCAATATCGGCTAAAGGCATCGAGTGCGTTAGATACAATAGCGCCACCGCAATTGGTAAATCAAATCCCGCTCCCGTTTTTCTTATCTCACCAGGTGAAAGATTGATAGTGATATGCTTTCTGGGTAAATTAACACCTATGCTTTTAAGCGCACAACGCACACGCGAGCGAGATTCTAAAACCGATATATCAGGATTTCCCACAAGCGTTATCCCAGGAATACCACTTGAAGTAGAAACTTCAACTTTAACTGGAATTGCTTCTATTCCTCGCAGCATAGCCGTGTGAATGGTAACAGCCTCACTCATAGAGCCCGTCCCATTCAAATGCAGACTGAATATGTCTTAGCTGAGCATGTGAATCATCTAAAATTGCCAATGCAATAACATCAAAACGTATGTTTGCGCACATAGGATAAGCAGTGTTATAACTACGAGCCAAGGCAATATAGCGCGCTTGTTTTTGTTTATCAACAGCAATCTCTGGAAAAAGCTCCCCTGATTTGTTCTGCAAGCGTGTTTTTACTTCAACAAAAACAGTCTCATCATCCTTTGAAGCAATAATATCAACTTCACCATCTGGGCATTTCCAATTACGATCCAAAATTTCAAAATCCTGCCGTTCTAAAAAACAACAGGCAAGATTTTCACCCAATGTGCCAAGTTCCTTGCTAGTTAAAGTGTTAACTGCGGACTTACGCGGAGTTTTTACCGAATCGTTGGTTTTTTCTTTCGTCTGTCTCTTATCGCGTTTTGTAGCTTTTTGCTTATGTGATGCACAAGACTCGATAGAATCCGCAGAAGCTACCTCTGACCCAAAATGTTCCTTCATGCTGCCTTCTTTCCTGAAGCTTTGCCTAAAGGACATTTTGAGCCTACAAACATGCACAAAACTTGGCGCTAACTTGTAAAAAATATTTGTAGATAACTAAAAAATACTCGTAACAAAAGGAAAAACCGCACTACATAGATTCTCAAGCAACTGTAAAATGTTTACAAAATGATTTACGATGTACAGGACTTAAACCGTAGGTTTTAATCGCATCAATATGTGCCTTGGATCCATAACCTTTATTTTCAGCAAAATGATATTGAGGATAGCGTGTATCCAAATCTTGCATAAGGCGATCACGGGCAACCTTTGCAACTATTGACGCTGCGGCAATAGAAGCAATACGGCTATCACCTTTTACCAGCGTTTTCTCTTTGGGATGCGCGTGAATAGGATTGCCATCAATCAACACACAGTCTGGTTCAACACCAGTTTGCAAAATAGCGCACTTCATGGTTTCACGTAGGCACGAAACAATACCAAATCTGTCAATATCCTCAGGACTTGTAAATGCAATTCCAATCGCACGAGCGCAAGCACGAATTTGGACATCTAGGCGCTCACGCTCCAAAGGGGTTAGTTTCTTTGAATCGTTAAGACCCCAAATGTGAGGCTCTTGGGGAAGAATCACCGCAGCTACTGCCAAAGGACCGGCAAGAGGGCCGCGTCCAACCTCATCAACACCTATGATGGCGCCAGCGCCACCTAATTTCTCTTGAAGCGCATACATATCATTAACACGAGCGCGCTCCTTGCACTCAAGGTCATAACGCTTGAAAGCTCTTGCAACTGCTGCTTGTACACTCTTGCGTTCATCGTGTGCATAGTGTTCAATTACCGCATTGAGCTCCTCAAAAGACGTCTCGCGCAAAACGGTAATAATATCTGAACAGGTGAGTGTCTTAGTTTTAAGCGCACCCTGTTCGATTTGTGTGTGAGATGTTACATTATCCATGATGAGTTTCCATAACGTACCTGATACGCGGTGCGTAAAGAGATAGACAAACTTTTCTGCTTATACCAGTATAAATAAAGTCGATAACAAAAAAAGCCACCCGAAGGTGACTTTTATGCAGCTCAGCTTAGCGTTTCTCACGAATGCGTGCAGCTTTTCCAACACGATCGCGAAGATAGTAAAGCTTAGAACGATTAACGTCACCGTGACGTACAACTTCAAGCTTTGCAATCTTGGGTGAGTGAAGCGGGAACGTACGCTCAACACCTACACCAAAGCTCACTTTACGAACAGTAAATGTTTCGCGTGCACCTGCACCGCTCATGCGGATAACGTCGCCTTGAAACACCTGTTCACGCTCACGTTCACCCTCTTTAATACGATAGTGAACTTTAACATTGTCGCCAGGAATTACGTGTGGCAAATCTTCACGTATTTGCTGACGCTCAAGTGCTTGAATGTAATCCATTACACATCCATTCTCTAGAGGTGCCGACACATGTGAACGACACATAGCTATACATACAGGTTTAAATGTTACCGCACAATTTAGGTTCAAACGTGATAATACTTAAAAGCTACAAAAACCTTCGCAATATGCACATGTTACCATGAGGGGTGCACGGGAACAAATATATACCGACTTAAACAAAACAACGCAAACAACCGCAATTAACTACATAGTTGTTTCTTTAAGATACAAGACTTAATATTTTGTTCAACGAACGATATAACTTGCACAGAAATAAATGCAAAAACCAATGAAAGCACACAACTTAAGAGAGCAACGCCGTACCAAGGAATTCCGACAAACAAATATGCTACCAGCTGCTCGGTAGGAAATCCCCACAAAAAGATACTATATGAATAATCGTGCTTCTGGCTGAAATGCTCGAAAATGGGTTTTGTTCCCCATCCTCCCCATATGGTAAGGTAAGGAAAGAAAAGTAACATAGAAGCTAAGTCATAGCCAAACAGGATAAGAAGAACGCACAAAAGACAAGCCGCTAAACATAAACGGTGATCTAAAGGTACTTTATCGCGATAAACCCAAATTTGAATACCAATATAAAACTCAAGTAATGCTCTTACAAAACTAAGCATCGTATACGATCCAAATACATAGTAAAGAAGTGCAAATACAGCAACAATAACGTTGAGAGCGCGCATGTATGTGTGCTTAAAATGCGTGAGCTTATACAGGCCAAAGCAAAAGAGGTAACATATAAACTCTGCGGTAATTGCCCAAAGAGATGCATTTACCACATGAGGATACGGATTGTTCTCAAAGACTCCCGGTAAAGCATGTATGGGAATAAGACAAATATTCAGCAGATAGCGGTAGGTATCAGCAGATGTAACGTACACATCAAAAGAATACGTAGTAACACATAATCCTAGTATAAACACTGAACAAAGCACACAAACAATTAACTCGGGAAATATACGCAATAGGCGATTTTTGAAAAACTTCCTGACAGAAGAATGAGTTTCACAGCTTTTTGCAATAAGAATCCCACTGATAAGAAAGAAAAACGCAACAGCAATACCACCGATACTTAAACGATTTTGCGTAATTACGTCTAAAGGAGTGCCAAGAGCATCTGATCCTTCACTTACTGTAAAGGAATGCGAAAAAATAACAGAAAATGCAGCTATAAAACGTAAAAAATTAAGATTATTATGCCGTGTAAGCACACGTGTATTAAAAGGCAAATCTTGCATATATCAGTAATCCATATCTTTATATCGTTCCAGTTAACTAGAAGGTAGAACAAAAAAACGGTACAACCTTCATACAAAGATTGTACCGAATTTACGTGGCTGCTAACAATTGTGCACAGAATCAAAAGAACTAACACTTTGCACGGTTTAATACGCTCTGTGTGAACAACAGCGATTATTTAACCTGAGCAGGTCCGCCATTAGAATTGATCTTAGCTTGTGCTCCTGCCAAACGAGCAATAGGAACACGATAAGGCGAGCAGGATACATAATCTAATCCAAGGTCATAATACATCTGGATAGATTGAGGATCTCCTCCGGTCTCACCACATACACCACACACGATAGTTGGATTAGCTTGGTGACCACCCTTAACAGCTACATCTACCAATTTTGCAACACCTGAGTCAAGCGTTTCAAATGGGTTACTCTTCAAGATCTTTTTATTAAGATACTGAGGAATAAATGCAGATTCAACGTCATCACGTGAGAAACCAAATACCGTTTGAGTAAGGTCATTAGTACCAAAGCTAAAGAAGTCTGCATATTTACCAATCTCATCTGCCGTTACAGCTGCACGAGGAAGCTCAATCATGCATCCAACAGGAATGTGGAGCTCAACACCTTCTGACTCGGCAACAGCTTCAACAACATCTTCAATTTGACTACGTACAAGCTTAAGCTCTTCAACGGTAGAAATAAGCGGAACCATGATTTCAGGACATGGATTAAATCCTTCTTTTTTAAGACGTGCAGCAGCACCTGCAATAGCACGAACTTGCATGTCATTAAGCTCGGGATACACAATACCCAAACGACAACCACGAAGTCCCAGCATGGGGTTTGCTTCTTGGAAGGAATCAAGACGAGCAAGGTGTGCACGCATGGCCTTAAGGGTTGTGTCATGCTCACCGCGTGCTTCAGCATGTGCAAGCTGTACGGCTACTGCGCGTGGATCATCCAAGAACTCATGCAGAGGTGGGTCAAGCAAACGAACGATAACATTTCTGCCGTCCATAGCTTTAAACATACCAACAAAGTCCTCGGTTTGAACACGAAGGAGCTGACCTAAAGCTTGCTGCTTTGCGCCATCTGACTCAGCCAAAATAAACGACTGAATAATTTGTTTACGCTCGCCCAAGAACATGTGCTCGGTACGATCCAGACCAATACCATCGGCTCCAAAATCAACAGAGAGTTGTGCGTCAGCTGGATTATCGGCATTGGTACGAACGCCAAAGATCCGACCACGAGATGCATCACGGCGGACATCATCTGCCCATTCAAGAATGGTTTCAAGGTCTCCCGTAAGCTCGGGACGAGTTAGAGGAACCTCTCCAAGAATAATGTCACCTGTTGTTCCGTTAATAGAAATGATATCGCCCTCATGAAGAACTACACCAGTGCCACTAATTTCTACCTGTTTTGCCTTTGCATCAATACGAAGTGCCTCTGCACCACAGACACAAGGAGCGCCCATACCACGTGCAATTACAGCTGCATGCGAAGTTTTTCCACCATGAGAAGTTAAAATACCTTCTGCCGCAACCATACCACGAAGGTCATCTGGAGTAGTTTCCCAACGTACAAGAATGCAAGGCTTCTCGATATTGTGATAGTGAACTGCAGCATCAGACGAGAATACAACGGCACCTACCGCAGCACCAGGTGAGGCATTCATACCTTTAGCAATGACATCAACTTTTGCTTTTGGATCAAATTGTGGGTGAAGCAGTTGGTCAAGTTGCTCGGGCGCAACACGCATAATTGCTTGCTCGCGAGTAATACGACCCTCGTCAACCATTTGAATGGCAACACGAAGCGCGGAAAGTGCAGTACGTTTACCAACACGAGTTTGCAGCATCCAAAGTTTGCCTTGCTCAATGGTAAATTCGATATCCATCATATCGGCATAATGATCTTCCAAGATCTCAAAGACATGGAAAAGTTCTTTACCGGCTTCTTTAAGCGCAGGAACTTTTACCAAATCGGCAATAGGCTCGGTATTACGAATACCTGCAACAACGTCTTCACCTTGCGCATTAATAAGGAAGTCACCGTAGCGCTCATTGGTACCATCGGCAGGATTACGCGTAAAAGCAACACCAGTTGCAGATGTTTCGCCTTTATTACCAAAGACCATAACCTGTACATTAACAGCAGTACCAAGATTATCATCAATCTTATTTTGCTTACGATAAATGCATGCACGCTCATTCATCCAGCTTCCAAATACAGCTTGCTCGGCAAGACGAAGTTGGAGATATGGATCTTGTGGGAAGGAAGCTTTCCCATCAGGAGCAACCTCAGGATGAGCTTGAGAGTCAACGTTTTTAGCAAAGATTTTCTTAAATGTCTGCGTAAGATCTTTAAGATCTTCTGCATTAAGTTCGGTATCTAAGCGAACGCCTTTTTCTTCCTTTTTCTCATTGATAGCCTCTTCAAATAAGTCACCATCAATACCCATAACAACGTTAGAAAACATCTGAACAAAACGACGATAAGAATCCCATGCAAAACGCTCATTATTGGTTTGTTTAATTAAACCTTGAACAGAAACATCGTTAAGACCAAGGTTCAAAACAGTATCCATCATACCAGGCATCGAAAAAGGAGCACCTGAACGTACTGAGACAAGCAGTGGATCTTGAGGATCGCCAAGTTTTTTACCCATGCGACGTTCAAGATCTTTACGAGCAACATCGATCTCATCCAAAACACCTGCTGGCCACGTATTGTTATGCGTAGCATACGCAACACATGTTTGACAGGTAATAGAAAATCCAGGAGGAACAGGAAGACCAATATTTGCCATTTCGGCAAGATTGGCACCTTTACCACCGGTTATCCATTTTGCTTCATTAACAGAAGCACCGGCAACTTCGGTAACGTTATTACCGTTTTCGTCATTACCAAAACGGTATACGTGTTTTTCAGCCATAAAACACCCCTCATTTCGCCTGTTCTTACACATCGTTATATGACGTGTCTCTTCCTAACCTTTATACGTTTATGTGCTGATATATAATCTGCACGAGCATATAAACTGTTTATGTAACAAAGTTCATTGTACTTATTACGCAACAAAGACCTTTATCTGTTCGACAAGTGGAGTATTTTTTTCTGTAAATAAATCTATGAATACAAAATGTATAAATTACGCTATACTAGGAAGTGATTTCGCAATTTTTTCCTTAAAAATCCTTCCACAACATGCGTATGCACTTTTACGTAGGTATAATACCCTCTAAATTTTACAGCTGTTTTTTATGAACAAGTGAGCGAATAAAATCGATTTCGGGCATATGAAACACCCAAGCAAACCCAAAGGTAACTACAAGTGCAGGCACACCAGACAGTATAAGCATACCAAGCACCAACGCTAAACCAACAGTCAAGCTTGAGTCATATAACAAAGCACCATGACCACTCAACCAAAAAATAAATCCTCCAACCACAGCACCCGCAAGGCCACAAATGAACGCGCGAAAACATGATAGAACAAATGACAAAAGTGAAAGCCCGCGCAAACGTGAAAAAAGCATAATGAAGGTAAGGATATCCACAACTACAAACATCACTGAGCTTGATAGAGCAACCATACACAGTCCAAAAAGCGGCGTAAGATATATGCAAAACGCCACCTGAATAAGTGATGCTACAAGCGCAGAAAATGCGTAATATTTCATGGTGCGCAGAGATGAGCAAATTTTTTGCAAATACATACACACACCGTACGCAGGTAAACTAACCGCTAATCCAGCCAAATATAAAGCAGTATCTTGTAGTTGTTGCGGATTAAATTTTCCTGCAGCCATAAGGTGGACAAGGGGTAATGCATACATAATAAGAAACAGGGAAAAAGGAATCATTAAAAACAAGATTTTTTGCGTACCCGTTTGTATACCCGCGCAATACGACTTCATATCATGTTTTGCAATATCATATGAGAGCTCGGTAAACATAGCTGTAGTTATAGGTACTGCAAGAATTGCATAGGGCAAGGTATACCAAAGACGTGCATAAAACGCTATGGATGCACCCTCAGCGCACACCGAAAGAGCCGAGCTTGTTTGCACAGATACCGTTACAAATGATCCAACCATAACAACTAAAGACGGAATGCCTATGGAAAGCGTATCTTTAAGTGCAGGATCTTTAAGATCAACGTGAAAACGCAAACGAATACCTTGCTTAATAAGAGAAGGAATTTGAAGCACAACTTGAATTAAAACACCAAGTGGATTACCAAGGGCTAATATAATAAGCGCTGCTACAGGGTATGAATTTACCAAAAATGCATAGGCTAAAAACGAAGCAATCGTTACAAAGTTATTAAAAATGGGTGCCGCACTACTCCAAAAATAGTCGCGTTCGGCGTTAAGAATACCAGAAAAAATAGAGCTTAATGCATAAAGCAATACTTCTATAACAAAGAACTTAAAGAAATACACCGCCAACGCCGTGTCAAAATCGCTTCGTGCTGAAAATGACTGAGTATAAACAACCTGACCTGCAAAAATAAAACCAATGACGGTAACCGCCGTCATAAGAATAACAACCAAAGACGTCAAATTAGAAGCGTATTCACTTGCCTGGTGTATTCCAGATTTCTTTTTAACGCTTAAATATACGGGAAGAAAAGCAGTTACAAGCATTCCGCCAATGACCAATTCATAGAGCTGATTGGGCAAATTGTTAGCAACAGAATAGCAACTGGCAATAACGGTAGCACCAAGTGCATATGCCTGAGCCCACGTTCTAATAAAACCTGTTATTCGGCTTATAATAACGAGCACGCTAATGAGCGCCGCGCTTTTCCCAAGTTGCTGCTCTCGGTTTTGGGAGCTTACATCAGAAGAAGACTGCTTGTATGTTTCCATATAAACCTTTCAAACATATAAATCTTTTCATCAGTATCTAAAACGTAGAAATCTATATGCACGAATAATCAAAATGCATCTGTCATGCTTGTGCTTTTAATGCATCGTGGCAAATATCTTCAAAATGAAACTGAAAATGCGTTTGTAAATCACGTGGATTAAGTTTAAGCGTAATACCTCGTTTGCCGCCAGAAATCGTAATAAGATCAAACAACAATGCCGTTTCATCAATAATCGTATAAAATTCTTTTTTCATGCCAATAGGACTACATCCACCGCGAATATAACCTGTAAGAGCTTCTAGATCTTTGACATGTACCATTGACAAAGATTTTTCTTGCGAAACTTTTGCAGCCTTCTTAAGGTCAAGCTCGGCATTGACGGGAATACAACATACAACATAGGAAGAGCCGCCATGAGTAGTAACCAACGTTTTAAAGGACGCGTCAACTTCGTTTCCTAATGATTGAGCAATACGTACGCCAACGCCTGTTGAGGTATCTTCATTGTGTGCATCATAGGTTTGAACGGTGTAGCTCACGCCTTTTGTGTCAAGTTCACGCATGGCATTTGTTTTTTGCACACGCGGCTGTTTTGTATGCTTCATCCAACGTCTTTCTATCTAGCAAGAAACAGAAAAATCCATATGCAATTTGTGCAATTTAGATTTCATTATAATACGCGAATACATTCTTCATCTCATTTGCGAAAGTAGAACCTTAGAAATTATGCCTTGGCAGGTAAAACTCTTTTTAGATAGAGTCCTGTATAACTTTTCTCACAGGCCGCAAGCTCCTCGGGCGTACCTGTTGCGATAACGTTACCACCGCGCGCTCCTCCTAAAGGACCTAGGTCGATAAGATAATCAGCAACTTTGATAACGTCTAAATTGTGCTCGATAATAACCACGGTGTTGCCAGCATCTACTAATTTTTGCAGAACCTCAATAAGCATACGCACATCTTCAAAATGCAAACCCGTTGTAGGTTCGTCCAAAATATAAAACGTTTTTCCCGTTTGCTGACGATGTAATTCGCGAGACAACTTAACACGCTGCGCTTCCCCACCAGAAAGCGTTGTTGCACTTTGGCCTAAGTGAATATAGCCCAAACCAACATCGTAGAGTGTTTGCAGTTTCCGCGAAATCTTGGGAATTGACGCAAAAAAGGCAAGAGCTTCGTGAACAGTCATGTCTAACACATCGCTTATAGATTTTCCTTTATAGCAAATCTCAAGCGTTTCGCGATTATAGCGCCTGCCATGGCAAACTTCACAAGGCACATAAACATCAGGTAAAAAGTTCATTTCAATTTTGAGTTGTCCGTCACCTTTGCATGCCTCGCACCTACCGCCTGAAACGTTAAACGAAAAACGTCCAGCGCTATAACCGCGCGCGCGACTATCGGGAAGAGAAGCAAACAGGGCGCGCAAATCGTCCCATAGTCCAATATACGTAGCAGGATTAGAACGAGGGGTTCGACCAATAGGCGACTGATCTATATTGATAACTTTATCAATATAGGTTTTATGCTGGCTATCATAGAGACCCGAAAAACTTTTATATGCCCCTATGCGCTGTTTTGAATGATTGATTTCATGGGCTAAAAGTGGTGCTAGGGTATCTGTAACCAAAGAAGATTTACCCGAACCAGAAACACCTGTTACAACGGTAAATGTTCCATACGGTATTGACACCTCTATGTTTTGTAAGTTATTTTCGGCAGCACCTGAAAGAGTAAACGCATGTCCTGTACCTGTTCGGCGCAGGCGTGGTACAGCAATTTTTCGTCGACCCACAAGATAGTCTGCCGTCAGCGAATGCTTTGCACGCATAATTTGTGAGGGCGTACCCTGAGCAATTACGTCTCCGCCCAGCTCGCCTGCACCTGGTCCCATATCAATTACATAATCGGCAGCACGAATAGTATCTTCATCATGCTCAACCACAATTACGGTATTACCCTGATCGCGAAGCTGTTTAAGCGTAGTGATAAGACGATCGTTGTCTTTTTGATGAAGACCAATTGAAGGCTCATCCAAAATATAAAGCACGCCTGTTAATCCCGATCCAATTTGCGTTGCAAGGCGAATACGTTGCGCTTCCCCACCAGAAAGAGTAGACGCACTTCGTGCAAGCGTAAGGTAATCCAAGCCAACATGTACCATAAATTCAAGTCGTGTACGAATTTCTTTAAGAAGCGGTTGTGCAATCGCAGAAAGTCGCTCGTCAAAATGAAGCGACTGCACAAAGGACAGAGCCTCAGCACATGAAAGGTCACAAAGTTGCTGGATATTTTTATCACCAACAGTAACCGCCAAGTATTCGGGCTTAAGACGAGCACCTTTACACGTTGTGCAGGGAACTTCTTTAATAAATTTTGCAAAATGCTGCTTCATAGTTTCAGAGGTAGTTTCTTGATACTTATCAAAAAGCACATCACAAATACCTGGAAAAGTTGTTTTCCACTCGTTAATGCGTCCATCTTTGGTGTGATACCTAACAGGAATTTCCTGTGATCCTAACCCATAGAGCAGCGCATGCTGACACGAATCTGATAAATCTTTATATGGAGTTGCGGAAGAGGCACCCATAAAATTACAAACAGCATCGAGGATCTGAGAATAATAATTTGAGCGCGCAAGAACGCCACCAAAAACGCCTTCTGCAACCGATAACCGTGGATCTTCGATAATTTCATCAACATCAATGGATCGCTTACTTCCAAGCCCATCACAATCTGGACATGCACCATAGGGAGCGTTAAATGAAAAATCTCGTGGTTGGAGCTCATCTATAGAGTGTCCATGAACAGGACAAGCCAAAGCTAATGAAAATTGCGCCTCAAAAGCACTCTCATTCTTTATCATATCTGCGTGTTGACCCGTCTGCTCACGCGCTTCTAAGACATAAAAAATAACGCGACCAGCGGATAACTTGGTAGCATTCTCACATGCCTCCGCAATACGAACCCGACTCGTTGTGCGTAAAACCAAACGATCAACAACAACGTCTATAGTGTGTTTTACCTGCTTCTTTAAGGAGATATCGTCGTCAAGTAGCATAAAAGTGCCGTCAATACGAACACGAGAAAAGCCTTCGCGCCGTAAATCATCTAACAGCTTGGTAAACTGTCCTTTTTTACCTATAACAACAGGTGACAGGACATATGCACGTCGGTTAGGCGCTTGCTCAAGAATGCGGTCGATCACTTCGTCGACGGTTTGTTTTTTTATCACGCACCCACACTCAGGACAATGTGCACAACCAAGCCGCGCATATAACAGACGTATATAATCATAAATTTCGGTAACCGTTCCAACGGTAGAACGCGGATTATGACCAGTTGTCTTTTGATCTATACATATTGCTGGAGAAAGGCCTTCGATAGAATCTAAATCGGGTTTATTCATACGCCCTAAAAACATGCGCGCATAGCTTGACAAAGACTCAACATAACGCCGTTGGCCTTCCGCGTAAATGGTATCAAATGCAAGACTTGATTTTCCTGAACCTGAAAGGCCCGTGATAACAACCAATTTATTGCGAGGGATGGTGAGTGAAATATTTTTTAGATTATGTTCACGCGCGCCCTTAATCGAAATTACTCTGTCACTCATCAATACGCTCCCAAGTAAAGCTGACTACCAAAATTCTATCTCAAAATTCTATCTTAATGATATCAAGGATACCCATGTTTTTGCGCGTCTTACATGTGTTTATCTGTTTGAGGTAAAAAGACCGACCAATCAGGTGTTGCTGATAAAATAGTACCCACAAATATAGCAATACAACAACCAATACTCATAAGATTAGGCATAGTAGCTGCATACAACGATGAAAAAATGAGAGCCCACGCGCAATAAGAAATATTGCACGCCATCGCACGCGCAGCCCCTGTAACGTCGATTGCTTTGTAGTAGAACAAGTACGACAAAGCGCCTGCAATACCTGCTCCTACAACAAATATACTGGCGGGTGCAACTGACATCTGTGCCACAAAACCCCATGCACCAACTAAAGGCAGTACAATTAAAGCATAGGTAAGACTGGAAGTAAGCTCATGAATTAAAAGCGCTACATCGCAATCTAAATCTTGGGTAGATTGTAAGCCCCATGAGGCAAAGACAGCACCAGAGCCCCATGCAAGAACACAGATAAATGCTGCTGCAACGCCAATAATCGTGTTTCCTTCAACTGAACCTTGTGCAGTTTGCAAGCCAACCATAATAACACCTGCAAGCGCCACAAAAAGGGCAACAAGACGTTGAATATTCATAGATTCCTTAAGAAAGAATACCGCAAGAAATGTACCAACAGCAGGATAAAATGCCGAGATAATTGCAGTTGGAGCTGGTCCTATATTGTTGATACTCGACATATACGCATTCATACCAACAGGGCCGCTCATAAGAGCGCCACAACATATGATGAGAGCTCCTTTTGTACGCAATGCCTGCAAAAACTGAGAAAATTTTCCACGCGCAACAACCAGGGTAATCAAAACTAACGCACTTATAATGTCGTGAACAGCCGCGCACACCAAAGCTGCGTCAAGTGCGCTACTAAATGGATGATACAAAAATGCGATGCCTAAAATACAGGTATCTAAACCCCATAAGATACCGCTTAAAAGACCAAATTTCATATATGTCTCCCCTGCTTATACCTAAGCACTCATGCATTCAAAGCATATAGATATTCAAGAATACAAATTATTACTACGCTTAGTTTGTCCAAGTTGGAGCAATACCACTTTCATACCAAGCTAAAATTTTATCGATATATTCGCTGGCATAGCGGTAGTAAATATAGAGCCACACATCAACATTTTCGCCTTCGGCCTCTTTTTCAAGCGACCAAATATACCAGCACCAGCCTGCAAAAATAACGTACGCCCAAAAATGTCGACGCTCTTTATCTGAAGCTTTTCTCCCAAAATAATAATCAATACATCTATTGGCACGCTGGTCGTCAAGCGAGCAACATACGCAAAATGTTCCAAAGTCATTGGCAATATCAGACATTCCTGCATATTCCCAGTCTATAAGCGTCATGGTGTCGTGTTCGTCTAACAAAAGATTAAGCATATAGAAGTCATTATGTGAAATGCATAAAGGATACCCATCAGCCTCTGTATACGATTTAAGTAAGGTTACTTTTTCTTTTAATTCATCGTAACCATAAATATCAATAGGTCCATGCTCTTTAAGAAGCTGCTCGTAGCGCAAGCCTTCATCAAAGAAATCAAAGTGACGAGCAAGGTGCGCCGAGCTGTCATGAAGCGTTCTACACATCTGCATGGCACGTTTAAGCTGCTCATCATCGGTTGGATCAAGGGTACGCGCGTTGGGTATAAAACGCGAAATTTTCCAACCCTTTTGTTCATCTTCATAGATAAATGTAGTGTCAAGCCCTAATTCACGAGCTTTAAGAAGCGCCGCGCGCTCACTTGTTCTGTCGATCATTTTATCGGTACCAGCGCCTGGATGACGATACACATATTCTTTACCGCACACCGTAAAATGACAAGACAAATTGGTAAGACCTTGCTTAAGTGGATAAAATCCACCAATATCTTGTTTTGAACACGAAAGAGTTTTACAAATATTATCAAATACCTCAGAGTCAACATTTTCCAAAAAATGAGGGTCAAACGATCTTAAATCCTCAAGTGAATCAAATTCTTTAATGTCATCACTCGAATACAATTTTGAAACCATGGACAATTCTTTAAGATGATCAACATAAATATCTTCCCAAAGTTTATCTGCAGTCTCGGGTTTCGGGTATTCTGCCTGCAAAATATCAACAAATTTTTGTGAAAAAGCCGTATCAAAATACACATGACCAAGCATAATATCGCTGTTATGACCACCAATAGTGACCTTGGTAATACGCCCTTGTGCCCCTGTTGTTACGCACCATTCATTTGTATCACCATCTACATGCTGCGTTGCGTAATATGCTCGATAGACATAGCGCTCAAAGGGGTTAATAACAAAGTAATTATCAGACGAACAAATAAAGGTGTTACTCAGGCGATCTTTGACATGCCATAAGGTTGAGTTATTATTGCGCGTTGCATAATCAGGATTCACTACAATATCCACACCATATTTTTGCGCAAGATAGAAAAAACATTCCTTTTTATAACCAACAACAACCGTAATATCTGAGATACCCTTTTCGAGTAGCTGCTTAATTTGGCGCTCAATAAGAACTTCGCCCTTAACTTTAAGAACACCTTTAGGACGTTCGTAGGAAATGGGTGCAAAACGAGATGATAAACCAGCCGCCATAATAATTGCATTGTGGACTTCGTAGGGCTTTAATGCAGCGCGACCCTTTTCGCTTAGACGTCCATCTACAAGATATCCAGCATGTTTTGCCTGTGCATATGCCTTATTTACCGAACCTAATGACATATGCGTTATTTCACAAAGCTCACGCTGGGTATAGAGCTGCTGGGAACTTCCTTGCGCGCGCAAAATATAAAACATAGCTCTACTAAGACTCATCATCTGTCCTTTACAACTACGATACCAACATGGTATCCATACGGTAACGCTCTCTTGCGTTCATTTTTTAAGTATAGTTATAATTAATTGAACGTTCAATTATTTTATTGAGATATCATAATCTGAACACAAAGAGGCTTGGATACGGAGGCAGGTCATAGTTGCATGATTTTACAGGGTCTTTGAACGCTTGCTCCGTTTTGTTTGCATAAATCCCACAAGCGTAACGCATAGAAAAACAAGGGCAACGATTAACATCGCTGCATCATATATCATGACCGCACCACGAATTTTATAGGTATCCACCAATCCATATGCACAAAATGCAAACAAAGACGCAAGACCATACGCAGCAAAAATGTACTTTTGCATGCGCATCGTTACTACTGCATAGTAAAGAATTATGCCACTGGCATTAAAAAGTCCACCAACAATGAGAAGCATAAGTTCAAGCTTATATGCTGCAAGCGGAACCCCATAAAGCGCACCAAGAACTTCGATTCCTAAAAACCATGCCGCCAAACAG
>NZ_CFRCNA010000014.1:0-37514 GCF_986145555.1 Fannyhessea sp. | reverse complement strand
GCATCAGCACCATGCCAAACTCCTACGAGTAAGAATACAAAGATATTGGCAAGGGCTGCAGGAAGGGTTTTCCCTAAGTGAGAAGATATGTGTGTTTTTACACACTTGCCTAAAGCTTTCATGGGGCGCGTTAGTGCTAAAGGATAAAATACGTAGTCTTTCATCCAAAGACCTAAAGAGATATGCCAGCGTCTCCAGAAATCAGCCAGTGAAATAGAAAAATACGGACGACGGAAGTTTGCTTGCATAGGGATGCCTAAAAACTCAGAAGTGGCTTCTACCATATCGATACCACCTGAGAAGTCGGCATATTGTTGAGCAGAATAAAGCAAAATACCAAAGACGATAACAGAGCCTGGAAGAGAGGCAGGCTTATAGTCGAAGATATATGAGATGGAATCTACTAAAAGATCTGCCATAACGTACTTTTTAAGAGCACCATAGCAAAACAGCACTGATGCACGACCAAAGTGTGTATCAGAAGGTGCGTGATAGCTAAAAAGATGAGGCGCTAGTTTATCAAAGCGGTTAATGGGGCCTTGGATAAGTTGAGGGAAGTAGATGAGATAGCATGCAAGCTTAAATGGATTTTGTTCTGGTGTGTACTTTTGGTTATAGATATCAAAGACGTATGAGAGTGCTTGGAAGGTATAAAAGGAAATACCTAAAGGAAGCAAAAGCCCTAAGCTTTTAGTAGAAGGAGCAAGGCTTAGTGCATAGAGAATGGTATTCCAGTATTTAAGGTAGCATAAGCATCCTGCAATAAGCATAAGAGCTGCTATCAATACAAGCTGCTTGATACGAGCAACTTTATGCTTAAAAGCCTTTTTGTCTGCTCTATCAGTTATGGTATGTAAGCGCTTTTTGCTTGAGGAATCAATTTTGTGGAATACAAGCGTAGCGACATAGGTAAGCACCAAAGTAAACGCAACATAAACAATGGTATCTATATTGGTAACAAGTGCATAAAAGATAAGCGAAAAGATAAGGATAACTACCCATTGGAAGCGTTTGAAGATATATCCTACTGCGTAGTAGGTTATGCACAGAAGTGCACAAAAGCATACGAACATTAAAGAGTAGAATTCCACGAGCTAACCTAACGCATATAAAATCCAACATCCAAATCGTTACGAGCAAAATTTATCATAATCAATTGATATCTCTCGTTACAAATCATCATAGCTACATCATAATGCACGCTCGTAAAATACATATTTCTACAAAATTATTTGTGTTTTACTCACCATGATTCATACGATAATTTTGCATACGCCCATCTTGAGCCGTTGGATATTGCATCCATGTATCTAAAAATGCCTTATAGCGTCCTTCAATAATGGCTTGACGCGCCTGTCTCATACAGTCAAGCAGAAAATAAATGTTGTGCATAGACAATAAGATTGCTGCGTTCATTTCGTGTTGGCGAACCAAATGGTTAAGGTAGCTGCGCGTATATCCTTCACTACAAACCGGACATGTACAAAGCTCATCTAAGGGTACATGAGCATGAATGTGAGCAGCGTTTTTAAGATTGAGTCTGCCTTCATGAGAAAAAGCAGTACCCATACGCGCGGTTCTTGTTGGAAGTACACAATCGAACATATCAACACCACATGCAACTGCACGTACCAGTGTTGTTGGATTGCCTACTCCCATTAAATAGCGAGGTTTATGACGCGGCATATATTCAGATACCAAAGGTGCCAGCGATTCAAACATGGTTTCGTGATCTTCGCCTACCGAATATCCACCAATACCATATCCAGGGAAATCGGCAATTGATTCAAGACGCTCAATGCTCAGTTTTCTAAGATCTAAATTCATACCACCTTGAACAATGCCAAAAAGCGCTTGATCTTTCTTGGTATGAGCCTCAAAGCAACGCTGCGCCCATGCACTTGATAAGTCAACCGCACGACGAACATACGCATCACTTGCAGGATACCCCGGACACTGATCAAGCTGCATCACGATGTCTGCGCCCAACTTTTGCGCTATTTCCATATTTCTTTCGGGTGTCCAAAACACATATGACCCGTCATAGTCAACAACCTTAAAGCGCACGCCTTCATCGGAAAGCTTTACGAATTCTGAATGACTAAATACTTGAAAGCCGCCCGAATCGGTAAGAATGGGCTTATTCCAATGCATAAATGAGTGCAGGCCGCCTGCCTCGGCAATGAGGTCTTCGCCAGGTCTCATAGCAAGGTGATAGGTATTTGCAAGAATGATTTTTGCACCAAGATCACTCACTGTTTGGGGAAGTAATCCTTTTATGGCCGCTTTAGTGCCAACGGGCATAAAAATAGGGGTAGGAATATCGCCATGAGGTGTATGAAACACTCCTGCGCGCGCATGCGTTGTAGGGTCTTCGGCAATAATATCGTAGGTAAACCATTTTGAAGAATCGCAGGTATGTGAAGACGATATGGACATACAAGCTCCTTGCAATGACAAAATATGAGGAAACGGATACTTTAATACTTCTTACACAAAATATTGTATATAAACTTAAAACGAAAAAAGCAACAATTTAAACAAAACAAAAATTGAGGCACCACGCAAAGGATGCCCCAATTAAAATATCGCGTATAAAATCGCTGTTGTGTGCACATGTTTCATGTAACAGACACCTTAGTACCTGCCGCACCGTGCAACATCTGCCTTAACCGCAGGCACGAACAAACGAATAATTACTCGCTAAAAAGTTGCTCACTACCATCTTTAATCTCAAGAAGTGCTTTAAGAGCATCTTGCTCGTCTGCACCATCACAAGTGATTTCTACCTTAGTACCAGTGCCCAAACCTGCAGCAAGAATCATCATAATAGATTTAGCGTTTACAGGAGCTGTACCTTTGTCAATGTTGGCAATGCGAACATCGCAGTCAAAACCTTTTGCAACTTGAACAAACTGTGAAGCAGGACGCGCGTGAAGACCGGTTGCGCTTGCAATAGTAACTTGCTTGGAAAGCATAATGCACTCCTTTTTTCTCGTAGAGTAGATACATAATCTCTCATAACCATTTCAAGTAAAAATCATACTACCAAACATCTTTTGTGTATGTAGAGAAAATTTAGTGATTTTGATGTACCTTTATGTATGTAGGCCAAAAGAGAGGACCTTACATGCAACCAAAACTCAACAACTCCAACAGCACGCAACCCACTCATACCAATACCTTTAAGCGCATGATGGAAGCGGTTAAGATCACTGTCAAACGTTTGGTAGCGCTGTTTGTTTCGGGAGCACAAGCAACCGTAAGCGTAGTACAAGCAACACGAAAACAACAGGAAATTCAAGCGAAAGTAAACGAAATAAAAACACAAATAGCCAACGATCAAACTTGTTTTGAACACCGTCGTACTATCGAAGATAATTATGACAATTTGGTGACAGACTACCTCAACAAGCAGGAACGAGAAAAAACAGCAGCCTCGCTTTTGGCAAAAGAAATCGAACAAATAAGTGCAAAAGTTAAGCAACAGGAAACTTCACTGAATACCTTAATTGCAAAACATGAAGAAGAGCTACGCCCCTACAAAGAGCTTATGGACTCAAGTAAAGGCAGAAACGACGACAGCGCGCGTGCGCTTGCTGATGCAAAACGCGATGTAAAGGCCGCTGATCAGGCATTGGCTGCTGCAGTAAAACGTCGCGATCAGCAGATTAGTAATGCACACCACAATGTTGATAGTGCCCGTGAACGGCTGACACGCGTTGAGGCAGGTCTTTCTCGTCTGCAGCAAGATCCTAATTCTACAGCTGCCGCGATTTCCAAAATGCAAGGTGAAGTTATTACCGAGCGTGCGCACCTTGATGTGGCTATTAAAGATGTTGACCGTATAAGCAACGAAGAGCAGCAAAGTGTTAATGCAGCTCAAGATCGTTATAATCTACAAAAACAAGCATGTGAGCGAGCAAATACTCACTCCATGAATGCGCAGGCCGAAGCACGTGGGCATCGTGAGGAATATGAAGCCTTGTATAAAGACAAGAAAAGCGAAGAAACACAACTCAAAGGCGCGCTTGATGCTGTAAAAAAAGACTTACAGCAAAAGCAACAGGCACACAAAGAAACGCATGATCGGCTAGCAGATATTCAAGCGGCGCTTGATGAAGCCCATTCCATTCACGCTACGCCCGAGATGACGCGCACACTTTACGCCAAGATACAGCAGGAAACAAAACTGTTGGGTGAATATCAACAAACCCATGAGCGTTTGAGCCAACACGCACGAGATTTGCGCAAGCGCACGCGCCTACAACGAATTGTTTTTGTAGCGCTTGTACTTGTAGGTATAGTTCTTGTTGGTATAGCACTGTATGCACTGGTACAAAGATAGTACTTCTTGCTCAGGCGCACGTTACAACATAATCATAGCGTCGCCAAATGACAAGAACCTATATTCATGCTCAATTGCTTCTTGATAAGCTTTCATAATAAGCTCACGCGATGCAAATGAAGACACCATCATCATAAGCGTTGAACGTGGCACATGAAAATTAGTTACCATGCAATCAACAACATGCCAGGTATATCCAGGCATAATATACAAATCAGTTGTTGCATTTTCTCGTTTGACAATATCACCGTGGTGCGTAAGCAAGCACGAATCTTGTGCGTGCTCAAAATTGAGGGCACAAAGCGCAGGCTCAGAGCATGTTGCATTGCAATCAAACGCACTCTCAAGCGAACGAACCGATGTTGTACCAATAGCGATAACCTTATGACCTGCAGCTTTTGTGGCGTGTACGGCATCAACAACATCTTGTGGCACGTGATAGCGCTCGGTATGCATAACATGTTGGGTTGGATCATCTTCTTCGACCAATCTAAAGGTATCAATACCAACCTCAAGCTCAACCGTTTTCCATTGCACGCCTTTTTGTTTAATACGTTCAATAAGCTCTGGTGTAAAATGCAAACCTGCAGTTGGCGAAGCGGCAGAATGCTCTTCCTTCATGGAATATACCGTCTGATATTTTTCGGGGTCGCCTTCGTAATTGGTAATATATGGCGGCAGAGGAACATGACCTGCCTGATGTATTGCCTCGTCTAAACTCAATCCTTGTGCTGGCGTAAACTTGACCAGTCTTCCGCCACGGTTATTTTCAAGATAATCCATAATTTCTGCACGTAACACAACGTCTGCGGTAGCAGGTGCATGAAGACCACCTGCGCGATAATCAATACACGCACCAAGTTTTAAGCGTTTACCAGGATTAACCAAACACTCCCAAACCGAACCCATAGGGTCAAGATCTTCACGACGTTTAAGCAAAAGCGTTTCGCACGCAGCAGAGCCACCGTGCTTAAGTCCTACTAAACGTGCAGGTAAAACCCTTGTTTTATTGGCAACAATCAGATCGCCTTCTTGCATATAATCTGCAATATCTCTAAAATGACGATGCTCTATTTCGCCTGTAGTGCGATGAAGCACTAACAGCTTACATGCGTCACGCGGCTCAATTGGATGCTGGGCTATACGTTCTTGCGGCAAGACATAATCAAAATCATCAGTACGCACAATCATTTCTCCATATCAGTTGTAGAATAATACAAAGGTCATGTATAAATCAGATATATGATAGCTATTCAAAATAACTATGTCACAATGATTATGTCACAATAGTTGTGGCTTGGCGTAAGTTACCAACAACATGTAAGGAACATTTATGACTGTCGAAAATTCAACGATTTCTACTACACACCCCTCTTCAAATGCCTCTCAACAAGCGCAAAACCAAGACCTCCTTACACTTCACAACTCAGAGCGTCCGCACTTTCCCAAGCGCGCTGTTGTGACCTGCGGTATGCCCTACGGTAACAAAAATCTACATTTTGGACACATAGGCGGTGTTTTTGTACCGGCAGATTTCTTTGCACGCTTTTTGCGTGACCGCATTGGCAAAGAAAATGTTGTTTTTGTTTCGGGAACAGACTGTTTTGGCTCGCCTATCATGGAAGGTCATCGTAAGCTTAAAGATAGTGGTTACGAAGGCAGCATACATGATTACGTTACAAAAAATCACGAGGATCAAAAGCACGCGCTCGACGCATACGGTATTTCGCTTGACCTTTATTTAGGTTCGGGCTTAGAACCTGCAGCAAGCGTTCATCAAGAAATTACCGACTTTATTTTGCAACGCCTGTATCAAAACGGCTATCTTACTAAGCGTTCTACGCGACAATTCTTTGACGAAAAAGTTCAACAATTTCTTAACGGTCGCCAAGTTATTGGACGCTGTCCTGTTCGTGGCTGCAAATCTGAAAAAGCCTATGCAGACGAATGCGATTTAGGCCATCAATTTGATCCTGAAGAACTTATTGCGCCTGTGTCGCAATTAAGCGGTACACAGCCCATTCTTAAGCCTGTTGACAACTGGTATTTTGATTTGCCTGCTTTTAAGGGCTATCTTACAGAACTGGTAGACGCATGGGATCATGATTGCCACGTCCGAAGCGTTGTATGCAATACGGTGCGCGAGTCCCTCGCTAGTCCCGTGATTTATATTCAAAATAAGTTTAAAGACGCATTTGACAAGATTTCAGACACTTTACCACCCTATACGCTTGTAGGCGCTCGAGAAAATCAGCAATCATTCTCAATTGAATTTAGTAACTGGCAAGACAGAGATACTGCACGCACGCAACTTGAAGCCGCTAAAATTAGGTTTAGAACAGGTAAAACACTCTTGCCGTTTCGTATTACCGGAAACATTCCTTGGGGCGTCAAAGCCTCTGCGCTACCTCAGGCGCAAGATTTAACTGTATGGTGTTGGCCCGAAAGTCTATGGGCTCCTATCTCGTTTACCAAAACAGCACTTATGCTCGATGAAAACCATGATACACACCGCTTTTCTTCTCATGACTGGCATGACTTTTGGTGTGCTAAAGATGCGCAGGTCTATCAATTTATGGGTCAGGATAATATCTTCTTTTATTGTGTTGCCCAGCCTGCCCTTTGGAAGGCGCTTGACGCAGATTTATTCCCTGATACCCCTGTTGCTAACTATCATATTTTGTTTATGAACAAAAAAGCATCAAGTTCAAGCGCTATCAAGCCGCCTATGGCAGAAGAATTGCTCCAAAACTATAGCCCCGAACAACTAAGAGCACACTGGTTGTCGCTTGCACTTGATCAAAAAGCAGTAAGTTTTTCGCCTAAAGCGTTTGACACTTCCATAAGTTACACCGATAAAAAAACGGGTGTAGACGTTATGGTAAAAGACGATCCACGTGTTGTTGACCCAGCTCTTAAAGAAAGTGCATTTCTTACTAATATCTTTAACAGACTGGCACGAAGCTGTTTCTATGGCGCGCAAAAGGCTTGTGGCGGCTGTTTGCCGCATGTTGACGCAAGTCAGGCTACAAAGACGTCGTGTCAAAAAGCTCTGCTTGATTTTGAGCAAGCAGCAGCAGTTGCTGACGCGCATACTGCACTCGGTCATGCCGAAACGCTGTGTCGCAGTGCCAATAAGATTTGGGGACAAGCTGCAAAAGACGCTTATGACCAAAATGACGACAAGGCATATCAGCAAGCACTTGCCGATGCATTTTATGCACTTCGCGCTACCTCCCTTATGATGCACCCTGCTGTTTTTGAGGGCTGCGAAACTATTTGCGACCATATGAGCTTTGATCGTAGTGTATTTTTCTCGTGGGAGAATGCGTTTATGGGGCCTTATGAGCTTGCAAAAACATATACTCACGATGAAGCAGCTCATAAATTGGTTGAAATACCAGCGCATTTTGATTTCTTTAAGAAAACAAAATAGCGTGTAAGAGCGCGCGGAAGTTGGTGATAGCGACAACTTCACCGTTGGTGCGTCTTACGTTGCAGGAAAAAAGAGTTTTGAGTTAGATAGAGGAATCACACTCATAAGGGGAATCACACAATGTGGTGATTCCCCTTACACATATCTTATGAGTCTTATGCAATTTTGTATGTAAACAGTTTTCCCATGCAAATGCGTATAACGCTAGCTTAAAAGTGCACGCTTAAGTTCTTCAACACTGTGCACGATAAAGGTTGCGCCCGCTTGTTCAAGCTCGCCACAAGGTGCAGTTTTACCATAATAAACACCAATCGAAGCAATGCCACAAGCCCGCGCTGCCTCAACATCGTAGAGTCGGTCTCCTACCATAACGCAGCGTGAAGCGTCAATACCAAGCTTGTTGATAACGTTTTGCAACGTTTGCGATTTTGGCTCACATGAATCATCCTGCTTACCTAAAATAACGTCAAATACCTGCTCAACTTCGTTTTCTTCGAGCGCGCGGTGCAAGAGATGGTCACGTTTAGAGCTTGCTACACCCAATTTTTTTCCAGCAGCTTTTAACTCGTGCAACATTGAGTCAATGCCTTCAAATAAAGGCCATGCGTCACGTCCAAGTTTTGAATAAATAGCTCGATACTGTTTGGTAATTTCTTGTGCCTGTTCGGGCGAATACCCAAATACCAGCTCAAATGCTTGAGGAAAAGGCGGGCCTATAAGTTGGGGAATATCAACAAAGCGCTCGCGGCTAAGCCCAAAACGGCTCAGCACTTGACGCGCAACCGAAATAATTTGTTCTGAAGTATCGGCAAGCGTGCCGTCAAAATCAAAAATAACAGCATCAAACGTACTCAACACGCGAGTGTTTAAATCATCAGACATGTGTGACTGTGGTGTAAGCTGGTCATTATGTACCTTATCGACTTTAATCACTCTAACTACTTTCTGTAAATATGTATCTATTTTGGACATGGCTCATACAAACGTTACAAGTACAAACGTTACAAGTACATACTACCCTACCCGTGCATAATTCTTTCAAGCTCATGCAAACGCAACAAAGCGCACAGACGTTCGCGGCGCGTCTGTATATGCAGCTATAACATCAACTCGCACGCTCAAGCACGTATCTTACAACCACGTAGACCTATCCGGCATGACGCCATTTTGGATCGGTAAGGATACGTGCCACAATAAGACCGAGCGGCAAGCAAAATACAATCAATATTGTTCTAAGCAGCCACATCGACCCTTTATCAAGCGAAAACGCGCCAAAATTATACATAGCGCGATACATATATAATCCTGGAACCATAATAACAATAGAGGGGACCGTGAGAGCAATACGTGGGTATCCAATTTTTTTGCGCACGACACTTGCTAACAAACCCGCCGTAAGCGTACCAAAAAACGCAGCAATACACGGTGCAAGTGGTGTCCAACTCACCAAGCTCAAACGCAACGTATTGGCAATTGCTCCAAGAACTCCTGCTAAAGCAGCCATTTTTGGCTCAGTATTAAACATAATCGAAAAGCCAAATACGCCACACCAACTAGCCAAAAGTCTCAACAGTGTTAGGGTAAGCGGCGTTAAACCTAAAATAGGCAAGAAATCCTGCGGGCGTAAATCCAAACACAAAGCAGCACTCCAGCCAACCGACACCGCAACGGCAATAATCATAAGCGCATATACTGCACGTTCAATACCGCTTCGCATGTCAAGCTTTGATAAGTCGAGCCCCGAAGTAATAAACGGAAAACCTGGAATTACAAACAAGAGCGCGCCAATGTATCCGTCCAAATGTCGAGGATTAGCGCGTAGACATTCAAATAACACCGTGTACGAAAGTAAATACACCGCGCAAGCAACCGAGACGGCAACAGCAATATCGGCCACAAGCGTAATTTTTCGATCGAGCATTTTTCGACGTACATAGTTTCCTGCCGCCGCACCAAAAAAGCAGCATAATACCTCGTATATGCCTCCGCCTAACAAAAAGATAAAGCCTGCGCACGCAAGACCCGCGGCTAAAGCAACCTGATAGGGCTTGTATCTTACTTTCATAGCCTCAATGGAATCAAGCGCTTGGTGTACCTGGCCTACGCTCCATTGTCCATGGTCTTTATCAAAGGCGCGCACAAACGCTTCCATGCGATTAAGCTTTGAGGTATTGACTCCTGTAGAAGGAAGACTCAAGGCTTGTGTATAGCTTCTTCCTTCGCAATCTATGCAGGTATAATCAAGCGAAACTAAACCTATATCGGCACTACAAGTCATATTAAGATTGCGCGCAATGGTATTCATGGCGTCACGCACGCGCCAGGCTCCTGTTCCGCACGAAAGAAGCATCATGCCAATATGACCAACCAAAACAGCTCTCTCGGGAAAGTGCGCTTCTTGAACAGGGGTGTCATTACTACTGGTAAAAAACTCGTGCCAACGTATACGCATATGGTGATGATGAGATAGATGATGGACAGGCGCTGTTGTAGCAGATTGTGTATTTTGTACACCTTGCGCCACTGACGTGGCAGATTCGCAGACTGCAGATGTCTTGGATTGACAACAAGATGCGTGATTATGAGGATATACGCAGTTTGAAGACTCGCTCATATGCTCTGTAACTCCTTATGTATATACAAAACATACTTAAGATTACTCCAAATGTAGCCAAATACGCAAAATACAAGGAATATGCAACAATGACTTTACCTTTTAAGCATATTGACCGAAAATAGATGTGTATGAGTCATAAAAATGGCAGGCATGTCGTGATCATCAGGTCATTTATTATGGTCATACACAGGTCTATACGTTTATACGAAAGGATATTCAATGGCGCAAGACACTATGACACTCGTTATCATTCGCCATGGCGAAAGTGAGTGGAATAAACTCAACCTCTTCACTGGTTGGACAGACGTTGATTTAACCGAGCAAGGACACAAAGAGGCTATCGAGGGAGGTCGCGCGCTCAAAGAAGCAGGTTTTGATTTTGACGTATGCTACACCTCACTTCTTAAACGTGCTATTCACACCCTTAACCATGTATTAGACGAAATGGATCGCAACTGGCTTCCTGTTCATAAGACATGGCGCCTTAACGAGCGTCACTACGGTGCACTTCAAGGACTCAACAAAGCAAAAGCTGCCGAAGAGCACGGTGAAGCACAAGTTAAAATTTGGCGTCGTTCATTTGATGTTCAACCACCTGCACTTCAACCAAACGATGAGCGCGATCCTCACATTCAAGATCAGTTCCGCGATGTTCCTCAAGAAGATCTTCCTTACACCGAGTGCTTAAAAGACACCATTGCACGTGCATGGCCTTATTTTGAGCAAACCATTAAGCCACAAATGGAAGCAGGAAAGCGCGTTCTTATTGCTGCTCACGGCAACAGCCTTCGTGCACTTGTTATGCAATTTGAACACCTTACTCCTGAGCAAATTTTGGAAGTTAACATTCCTACAGGTATTCCATGTGCATATACCTTTGATAAAGACTGGAATGTATTAGACAAACACTACATTGGTGATCCTGCAACTATCGAAGCAAAGATTAACGCTGTAGCAAACCAAGGCAAAGCTAAAAAATAACTGATTTTAGCAGCACGCGGTTGAGGGCACTGCCCCATTTTGTTGTTCGTTTATTACGTAAAGCTGGTTATATAGCTGGCTTAAAAGTAAAATGAATGCATATATGGGCAGAAACCATAAGTATAACTTGTGCTCTACAAGTTCGTCATAAGTATGCTCACTAACTGCAATACATTTGCCACAAAAAAGGTTAAGGCGAGATGTACCCACGTACACTCGCCTTATTTTATGCCCAACTACCGAATTTACGCGCTTGTTTGAGCGTACATGTGCTACAACAAACACTGACGCATTACGTTGATGGAACTTCTATAAGGAGGTTTTATTATGGCAAAAGTTGCTGTAATCGGTTGTACACATGCAGGTGTCTTTGCAACCACGTCTATTCTTCAATCTCATCCCGATTGGGAAGTGCACGTGTTTGAACGCAATGACACCGTTTCGTTTTTATCCTGCGGCATTGCGCTTTGGGTTGGCGATCATGTAAGCGATCCTCAAAAAATGTTCTACAGTTCACCACGCGCACTTGCAGACGCAGGTGCACACGTTCACATGCAAACTGATGTTACCTCGGCAGATGTTAAAACAAAACATGTTTGCTGGACCGATCTTACTTCGGGCGAAAAATCAGAGGACAGCTTTGATTACTTGGTAATTACTACAGGTTCTAAGCCTGTTGTTCCTCCTCTACCCGGCATAGACGGCAAACATGTTTTGCTTTGCAAAAACTGGGATAACGCCAAGCGTATTAAAGAAGCAACCAAAGACGCAAAAAGCGTTATCGTTATTGGTGCAGGATACATTGGTGCCGAACTTGCTGAGCAGCTCAGCGAAGTTAAAAAAGAGGTTACTCTTATCGACGCATTCCCGCGCGTACTTGCTAAAAACTTTGATTCCGATGTAACCGACCAGCTTGAGAAAGTTTATACCGCTCACGGTGTGCATTTAGCACTTGATCAAAAAGTTACTTCGTTTGAAGATACGGGTTCAGGTGTAAAAGTTATTACCGAAAAGGGTTCGTTTACAGCAGATTATGCAATTTTGGGCATTGGATTCTTGCCACGTACCGACCTCTTCACCGGTCAGCTTGACATGATTAAAAACGGTGCAATTCGCGTTGATAATTACATGCGTACTTCTGAGCCAGGCGTATTTGCAGCAGGCGACTCGGCAACTATTACGTTTAATCCAACGGGAAAAGAAGACTATATTCCACTGGCCACCAATGCTGTTCGCCAAGCACTTGTTATTGGTGCAAACATGGTAAAGCCTACGGTTGCATATGCAGGAACACAAGCAACGAATGCTGTTCAGCTCTATGATTACTCTATGAGTTCAACGGGTGTAACTATGGAAACAGGCAAGCTGCGTGGTCTTGAGCTTACCAGCACAACCGTTACCGAAAATTATCGTCCTGAGTTTATGCTCACCACCGCACCTGTTACTGCAACGCTGGTATGGGAGCCTCGCACACGCGAAATTAAGGGAGCACAGTTCTTCTCAACCCACGATGATGTTGCACAAGCCGCCAACGTTGTCTCGGTTGCTATTGCAAACCACATGACCGTAGACCAGCTTGCTCAAGTAGACTTGCTCTTCCAGCCTAACTTTACTAATCCAGTAAACTACATAGGCTCGGTTGCTATGAAAGCTGCTTCCGAACACTAAAGTGTCTCTACATCTTTGATGTGATACCGTACCTACACCCCGTAGGTACGGTTTTTTATACGCTTTACGTTTCTTAAGTTCCTTATTGTCATAAACGATTATTTCTTACACGTAACAATTTAATTTCAAAGCCGTAAGCACTTACCCGCTACACATATCTTGCAAACACTATTCAGGTAGGGTAGAAAGGCGAAATTATGTGTGTAGTGCAGTATGCGTTTGCGTATGACATATAGGAAAGGAATTCTTTTATGGATATCACCGATATTCTTGCGGCTCTGGGAGTTATTCTCAACGGTCTTCCTCAAGGACTGTTGGCAATGTCTTTAGGTTATGCAACTGTCCCCTCTTCGTTAGGCTTTTTCATTGGAGCCATCTGTTGTTATGGATTTAACAGTTTAGCCCCCATCAATTTTCAAGCATCAACCATCGTTATGACACACAGACTTACTAAAGACATACGCGAAAAACTCTCCATGGTGTTCTTTGCGGGAGTCATTATGGTTATCGTTGGTATATGTGGCTTACAACAAGCAGCAGTAGAGTTTTCGGGACCTGTTATCATAAACGCAATGATGGCAGGAGTAGGTATTGTTTTAGGACGGCTATCCTTTGAAATGATTAAGCAGGAGCGCGTGGTTGCGCTTTCAAGCATTATAAGTGCTGCAATTATTTATTTTTTCTTCGGCCGCGATTTGATATACACCATTTGCGGCTGTGTTTTTATTTCGAGCTTTATTCAATTCTGTGTTACTAAATATCTCAAGAAAAGTGTGGACACAAGCAGTGCGTATGCGGAAACTTCCGCCTTGCAAGCGAGTGAGCATGATAAAGCACCAACAATGCAGCCAGACGAGTCAAACTCCACCTCTGCGCGCGATAAAAATATCTTTGTACATCTCACTAAGCTATTGACCGCTCATATAAAAAAGAATTTTGTTTTTAAGAAACCCATTATAAATGCGCACATTATTCGTGGTTCGCTTGCTATAGCCTGCTTAAACGTAGGGGCAAATATTACCTTTGGTAACATTACAGCAAATATTGCGCATGGAACACAAAATATAGATGTCCTTTCTATTTATTCAAGTCTTGCCGATATTGCTTCATCGTTGTTTGGAGGATCACCTGTAGAGGCAATTATTTCTGCAACCGCAGCAGCACCTCATCCCGTAAATTCAGCCGTTATCATGATGCTTGCTATGAGTGCTCTATTGTTTTGTGGTCTTCTGCCAAAAATTGGAAAATTTATTCCACCACAGTCAATCTCGGGATTTTTGATTATTTTAGGAATTGTAGTCACGGTTGGAAATAACGCACCGATAGCATTTGGCACCGGTAATCCCCAGGATTCTATTATCGCCGCAGTAACTTTAGGGGGAACCGCTTTTGTTGACCCCTTTGTGGGCATGGTCTTAGGTATTCTTTTAAAATCACTTTTCGCGGCAGGGTTATGCATGTAAAACGCAAACATTTTCAATCCTTTTGAAAGGAAATGATATGGCTCAAGAAACGCATACAGCAGCAGACGATCTGGACTTCCCTCACGTCAAAAAAATGGACGATCAGTCTTTTGAAAGCGAATATCTTTTGTGTGTAGCAGGTATAAAACGCAAACTTCCTATCGTACGTATAAATTCACGCGCGCGCATTGCAAGTTTTGTAATTCTAGGTGATACCGAGCTCGTTATTCGAGCGGCGGCGCAGCTTGCAAAAAGATTACCACGCGATATAGACTATCTGATGACTGCCGAAGCAAAAGGTATACCACTTGCGCAGGAAATGTCACGCATATTAGGTCTTGAGCACTATATCATTGCTCGAAAATCAAAAAAATCGTACATGAATGATCCGCTGCAGGTAAGTGTGAGCTCAATTACAACTCACGAGAAACAAGAGCTCTTTTTAGACAAACCAGACGCAGCTCGTATCAAAGATGGGCGCGTTGTACTGGTCGATGACGTTATATCAAGCGGCGAAAGCCTCGAGGGACTTGAGTGCTTGGCGAAAAAAGCAGGAGCTCAAATCATAGGAAAAGCGGCAATACTTGCCGAAGGAGATGCCGCCAAAAGAGACGATATCATATACCTTGAAGCATTGCCGCTGTTTAATTGATGAGCGCATAGCTTGCAAAAAAGCTTGTGTAACGAGCATATCAAAAAGGCTTATATCAAAGGTGTTAAACGCGCTTATACCTGATAAGCGCGTTATACATTAATGTCTAAAATGGCGCACACCCGTAAACACCATTGCGATACCGTGTTCGTCAGCGGCTGCAATGCATTCTTCATCGCGAATGGATCCACCAGGCTGAATAATGCAGCTTACACCGCGGCGCGCAAGTTCGTCCACATCATCTCTAAACGGGAAAAATGCGTCAGAGGCACAGGCAAAATTATCTGCGGATACGCCCAATCGCGCAGCCGCTGTGTGAGCGCGCTCGCACGCCATAATTGCACTGTCTACACGATTTGGCTGGCCACAACCAAGACCTAAACCCGCTTTATCTTTTGCAATCAAAATAGCGTTCGACTTAACCGTCTTGCAAACTTTCCAGGCAAACAGCAGGTCTTCAAGCTCTTTTTGGGAAGGCTGTTTTTTGGTTACCACCTTAAACGTGTGCGGATCTTCACTCGCGCAATCGCGAGTTTGAACAAGCAAGCCACCACCTATGCTCTTAAGTTCACATGCTTGCTCTTTATCAAGTCCACCTGTTACCAATACGCGTAAATTTTTGCGTTTAGACAGACGCTTGGATGCTTCATCACTTACAGACGGAGCAATAAGCACCTCAACAAACTGTTTGTTGACATCGGCAAATTCGGTTACAAAATCAAGATCTACTTCGCGATTAGCGGCAATAATTCCTCCAAATGCGCTTTTAGGGTCGCACGCAAAAGCGCGTTTATAAGCACTGGTTACATCTAAGGCAGTTGCCGAACCGCAAGGGTTTTGGTGCTTAAGAATAACAACAGCAGGTTCATCAAACTCACAAACCGCACTCCATGCAGCGTCGGTATCCAATAAATTGTTATACGAGAGCTCTTTTCCTTGTAATTGGTGCGCGCGTGCAACACTGTGCTCATTTGCATCTGCTACGCAATAAAAAGCTGCTTGCTGGTGAGGATTTTCGCCGTAGCGTAAATCCATTTTTTTGTCGAACGCGCACACCAACTGCGAAGGAAATTCTCCCTTGGCACACAAGCTTGTAGATGTTTTCTCGCCACCTACAGGCTTGCTTGCAACGTCTGCCGTTGGCTCGTAAGGTGCTACGTTATCGCTTAACGTAAGTGTTTTGGCTAAATACGAGGTAATCGCCTGGTCATAGTGCGATGTAAGATCAAAAACTTTATACGCCAGCTTTTGACGTAAAGACAGCGTTGTGGCGCCGTTATGCGCACTCATCTCGTCAAGGACCGCTTTATAATCATGTGGATCGCATATGACAGTTACCGATTTAAAATTTTTGGCGGCACTTCTTAACATCGAAGGACCGCCAATATCTATGTGTTCTATTGCATTATCAAGGGTGCAACCGTCTTGTGCTACTGCTTTTTCAAACTCGTACAAGTTGGTGCATACCAAATCAATCATCGGAATGTTTTGCGCTTTTGCGTCGCGCATATCTTCCTCGCACGATCTTCTACATAAAAGACCACCGTGGATACGCGGATGAAGCGTTTTAACACGCCCACCCATCATCTCGGGCGAGCCCGTATAGTCTTCAATACCAACAAGTGGAATGCCAGCTTCTGCTAAGACGCGCGCTGTTCCCCCAGTACTAATAATTTCGACCCCAAAATCATGCACAAGATGCGCTGCAAAATCGCAGATTCCATCTTTATTGGTAACCGAAAGCAAAGCTCGTCTAATAGCTGTTTGTGCCATAAAAACCCCTTTATTGCTCCTACGTACACCATATGATTTGTGCTTCTTCTCCTTATGCGAAGCCTTGCAAACCAAACGCTTGAGCACATCGGAAAAGCTGCGTACCATCATTGTATAAAACCTAACAGCAATACGGGCTAAACCAACAAATACAACGAGAAATCGTAACCTAACGGCAATTATTTATAGAAACACAAGGGATACGTAGTGCAAACGCCATCAAGATACGCGGCACAAAAAAATTACACCCGTGTATAAAACAACAAGGCGTAATAAAAAAGTTGCAGGTTATAAGCCTGCAACTTGCACGTATGCAGTGAACATGTGCTTTGTAGCAGCAAGAAAGCACATGTTCACACAGCGCAGTACTATTTATTAAGCAGCAAGTTTTTTGCCTGCCTCGGCCAATGCGTCTAATGCATCGTCATCAGGCTCAAGGTTAGCAATAATGGTGTCAATAACATTTGCACCTTGATCTTCAGCAGAAGCCTTCCAGGTGTCCATCCACTCTCCTGTACCCCAGTCATAGCTTCCAAAAAGGACAAACGGCTTGTCACCTGCATCGGCAACAACATCGTTAAACATTTCCTCAAAGTCAGGATCAAGCTCTTCTGCACCCATAGCAGGGCAACCAAATGCAAATGCATCATAATCGGCAGCCTCATCAGCTGTAAATGAAGTCCACTCAATAGCTTCAGTACCTGCAGCATCTGCTAAAGCATTTGCCATGGCTTCGGTGTTGCCCGTTTGGCTCCAATATACAACAGCAACCTTACTCATAATAACCTCCTTATACCAACGTCTGACATGACACTCAAACGTGTTATACCCACATATATGAATATGTACATGCTCTTGGTACCAATGTACCCTATCCGCTTGCGGAATAACATTATTTTTGGTCTATGCTACATGATTTTTTCTGGTATTGGTAGTAATTTTTTTCTCAACGGCTTGCAGATATGCTTAACATCACAGGTACTAAAATGTAAACCTGCTCTTACATGTCTTGACGATCTGCATTCTTTTATCCCGTAAACACGCCCTACGTAGTACAATCAGTATGCGCAAACTGTTATATTCCAAAGGATTGTAACTTGCTTAAATAATTTTGATAAGCGACAAAAATCTACCGATTACAGATAATTACAATTTCACTATAAAAATTGGGTAATAAACGTTTACAGTAGTACCAACTGTCTAGGCAATCACGGGGGTTATCTATGATAAGAACAGGAACCTTAGGAACATTACCAAATGGACTTCTTGCCCGTACTTATACGCTTACCTGCAAAGATGTAAGCGTAACACTTACCAATTATGGCGCAACGCTTCTTAAGGTGGTAACGCCCGATAAAAACAAACACCCCGACGATATTTTGTTGGGCTACCAAAATATAAAAGGTTATCTTGGACAAAATGCTGCCTGCTATGGAGCAACTATAGGTCCTGTTGCCAATAGAAGCGAATTTGCACAGATAATGTTTAACGATCGTGTGTATCACTTGCCTCAAAATGATGGACCACACAAACAGAATAATCTCCATACAGATTTAGAAAACGGCTTGCACAAAAAGCTTTGGGGCGCAAAAGTTGATAAAGAACATAACACCGTAATCCTTACCTGCTCATTAGAGGACATGGAACTTGGACTCCCAGGTGATCGTACGTTTACCGCGCGCTTTGAACTTTCCTCACTTAACGACACTCATCAGCAACTTCGTGTATCGTACACCTGTACAACCAATGTGCCTACCTTTGTAAATATGACAAATCATGCGTATTTTAATTTGGCAGGTCATGCAAGTGGTTCGGTATTAGATCAGCGCGTATGTATTCACGCCCAAAATTATCTTCCTATTCGCGAGGATGGAATTTCGGAAGGCACTATTTTACCTGTTCAGGATACGCCTTTTGATTTTAGAAAAGAGCGGACAATAGGCGCTGATATGCCGCTTTCTAACGAGCAGCTACGTAGAGGTCGTGGATACGATCACTGCTATTGCATTGACAATTACCACGATAATACAACGGTGCGCAGCGCCTTATATGCCAGCGATCCTCAAAGTGGTAGACACTTGCATATTTCGGTCAGTACACCTGGAGCACATTTTTACACGGGAAATCAGCTTAACGAAAGCGATGTAAAAGATGGAGCCACTTATCAGGCGCATGCAGGATTTGCGTTTGAGCCAGAGTTTTATCCTAATTGTTCGCGCCATAGCGAATGGCCGCAACCTATTTGTACACCAACAAAGCCTTATCGCTCAACCACGATTTACACGTTCTCAACAGACATTATCGAAACCGAAGATGATATTTACGATATGTAAATAGAGAGCCCATCATATATATAAATAACGCGCCTTTAGGATGAGGCGCGTTTTTTTTTGCGATATTTGTGCGTTATGCTCGTACGTTATGCTCGTGCGTTATGTTTGTGCGTTATACCCGTGCGGTAAGCTTTGGCGTTATGCAAGGTATAACGTGTATATACCGCTTATAGAAGACGTACGCGATCTATATAAACTGCGCCGCAATAACCGCAGCAATCATCAAAGCCGAGTTAAACACAATAAAGGTAGGAACACAGGTATCCCAAATGTGGCTATGTTGACCGTCGGCATTAAGACCCGAGGTAGGACCTAAAGTTGTATCGGATGCAGGAGATCCTGCGTCACCCAAAGCAGCTGCAGCACTTATCAAAACAATAGTTGCAGGAACCGAAAAACCCATACTTTGGCAAAGCGGCACAAATAAAACAGCCAAAACAGGCACCGTACCAAACGACGTACCAATTCCCATAGTTACTAAAAGACCGATGATCGTAATCACCAACGCTGCAATAATTTTGCTGCCGTGCATAAAACTTGTTCCAAAGTACACCAGCGCATCAATACCACCTGTTGCCTTGATAACATTGGCATAACCTCCAGCAACCAGCATAATAAAAGCAATAAGCCCCATAAGCTTAACACCGCCTGCAAGCTGCTCGTCAATGCTATTCCAAGCAATTGCCTTAAAAGCAATCATAACGGCTAATCCTGCAAGTGAAGACAGCGATAAATCGTGCGATATAAGCTGCACAATCATCACAACAACAATTGCAGCAAGCGTAACATAGTGTTTATACGTTAGATTTGGTACCTGTGCCATGGCAGCTTGTGTATCGGCAGAGGTTGTTTGGTACACACGTGGCTTTCTATACACTATCAGCACCGCTATCAGCAGACCTATAAACATTGCACAGCCTAAATACCAATTTACACGCGCAACATCCATCACCGTAACGCTCATGCCATTTTCCGAAAGATTGGTAGCAATTACCGTTTGAAAAATAAGTCCAAAGCCAAATGGAATTGCAATATAGGGCGCCTCTAAGCCGAATGCCGTTGCGCATGCAACGGCTCGACGATCAATTTTGAGCTTATTCATAAGTGCAAGAATAGGCGGAATAAGAATAGGAATATATGCAATATGGACAGGTACTAAATTTTGCGACAACACGGCAATAAACGTCAGCATGGCAAGCAAGACGTATTTTTTTGTACCGATAACGCGCGCAAGCTTGGCGGTAATAATTTCGGCAAGCCCTGTTGTGCAAATTGCCTCGGCAAAGGTACCAAGCAAAATATAGGCAAGCGCCGTTTGGGCATTAACCGAAAAACCATCGCATAACAAGCTCATAACACTTGTGCCGTCGCCATAAAGGCTTATGCCACCAGCAACTCCGGCAACAATTGTTGCCGCGATCATAGACAACAAAACATTAAGCTTAAGCAGGCTAAGCACGCACAGTACTACAACCGAAACAATAACGGGGTTAAACAGTATGTCCATAAACTCTCACTTTACTATCCAGTAACCGATGCCTTAAGCGCTTGAAGAACACAAGGCTTAGAAGCTTCTATCAGCTTAACTTTACCTGTAATAAGGGTGATACCCATTGCAATCTCGCGGCCTAAACCAGCAACATCTTGTTTGGGTTCAAAGAACGCCTTAAATTCTTGCAGACGCGCGGACGTGTGAAATACGTCTGCCGAGATTTTAATGAAATTGGTAAATTCCATATCACCGCCAATAGTGCTTTCCAGCCATGACCACTCGTTTTGCAACCATTGCCACGTTGGCTCTTCGGCATGTGAATTGGACAGAAGCGCGTAATACCACATACGCACGTCCTGAGGCTTAATAACGTCGGTATCCTTAAATTTACGCAAAACATCAGCAATTACCTTTTCATCTGTTGAAGCACAGATTGCCGCACGTAAATCGTTCTTAAAGAGCGCGTCGGTTGTTGTTTGATAAAGACCTAACAATGCAGACGCAAGGCTTGGCGTTTCAAAATGTTGAATCTCGTTTTTAAGAACCAAAAGACGAATATCCGCCTGAATATCAAAGAGATTCTCGTGATGAGTCTCGTAGAGCTTATGAAGTTCTTCGATGATCTGTTGGTTGTCGGCGCGCAACGCTAACGATGTGTAGAGCGGCCTTGAAAGCATGTCATCGTGAGATTCGCTCCTACGAGGGCATACGCCCAAAGTTTGCATACGATCTTTTGACAACAGATTGCGATAGCGCTTGAAAAGCGCCTCTTCGTCACTATCTGGCGTAATAAACTGCTCAAGCGTATTGCAAACTTCTACAAGCTTGTGCGCAACAATATGCGATGTGGACGCGCTTACTTTTACCAACAAAGGAATAAGATCGGCATATGTGATAAGCTCGGCTTTTGCAAGCAGCGCCATATCTTGAATAAGCTTAAATTGTTCGTCGGCACCAAGCTCTTTAATATGCGCAAGAATATCAGACAAAAGTGTGGTGTCATAGTTAATAATTGCATGTGTTGTGTTGTGCTTGTTAAGAATAAACGGAGTGCCAGCACATGCGCGCAGCTGCGCGTAATCTCCTAAATCACAAGTTTCTTCGGTCATAAGCGAGGGCACTTGTTCATAATTTGAACCAAGCGGAATCTGCCATAAACGAGCCTGATCACTATGCTCACCAATAAAGAACTGCTGTTGATGCAAGAACAAATGACCGTCTTTAACATACGCGTTAATAACAGGATATCCAGGCTGCTCAAGCCAAGAGTTCATAATCTGACCTACCGCAAAGCCACTTGCAGCCTCAAGTGCATCCCATAGATCCTCGCCTTGAGCATTACCATACTGGTGCGCATCAAAATATGCTTTAAGACCTTTGCGCAGGGCATCGTCACCCACAAGCGCGCGTACCATAACCAACAAACGAGCACCTTTGGCATACACAATTGCACTATCAAAAATAGCGTCAATTTCGCGCGGATCCTCTACCATAACATGAACGCTTTGTACGCCATCGGTTGCATCACGCGAAAGTGCAATAGACGCCTCGGATGTTTGGAAGGTATCCCACATACGCCATGATGGTTCAAGCGCATCTGTTGCTACGTATTCCATCATGGTTGCAAACGACTCGTTAAGCCAAAGATTATCCCACCATTTCATGGTAACTAAATCACCAAACCACTGGTGAGCAAGTTCGTGGGCAATAACTGATGCAACACGTTGCTTATAGGTATGCGAACTATTGTTTTTATCGTAAAGCAAGCAGGCTTCGCGATACGTAACAAGACCCCAGTTTTCCATTGCACCAGCTGAAAAATCGGGAAGTGCAACATGATAGCTGTGTTGAAGCGGATAGGGAGTTTGATAATAATCTTCGTAAAAATCAATACAACGAGTAGCAATGTCAAGTGCAAGATCGAGCACATGTGGCTGATGGGCGCGCGTGGCAAAGACGCCTACTTCTACACCAGATGAGGTATAAGCAGTTTTGCGCTGTAAATCGCCACATACAAACGCAAGCAGATAGGTGGACATTTTAACCGTGGTATCAAAAATATGGTATCCATCTTTGCAGGCGATCTCATTTTGATTAGAAAGCGCAATTTCGCCTGGTTTTTCGTCAAATTTGAGTGCTAGATCAAACGTTGCCTTAGCACAAGGCTCGTCTACACACACAAACGCTTCGCGTGCAAACGTAGTTTCAAATTGCGTGCCAATAAGCTGCTTTTTTTCACCGTTATGCAGGTAATATGACGGATAAATTCCCATCATAGTATCAGTAAGCGGTGCCGAATATTCAATCTCAACACGCACAGAACCTGTTTGAGAGCCAAAAATTGTTACGGTTTCAGATTCATCGGATACTTCAAATGCACATTCGCACTCGTCTATGCACACGCGCGAAATGGATAAATATTTTTGGTTAAGTTTAAATGTTGGTGTGAGTGCCTCACCGTCAATTACTACACAACCTGTAAAGCGTTTTTCTTCTCGGCTTACATCAAGCTTTATGGCATAATGCGAAGGGATAAAACTATCAAGCAATCTGACTTGTTGAGACATACACACATTCCTTTCAAACGATGGATATTTCATATTATACTGAAAGGCACGCAGAAGCTATACTAAAAGCGTGTTTCTTATAGATGGATTCTTATATCAAACGTATAAAACTCAAGTAATACAAGGCGCGCAAGAGCGCACGAGCAAGCATACAAGCTGATGGGCGCGCAACACATGCAGCACTACTGGTAAGTAGAGCGCATAGACAGAAAGGATACTTATGGCGACGGTCCTTATCATACATATCATAGGAATTATGGTGATTATAGCCCTTATGTTTGGGTCATACATTATAGGTAAACGCCGCGAACTTGCGCAGGCACACACGCAAGAAAGTTTGCTTGAAGAAAAACTCCAGACCGCTATAAATACCCACCAAGCGCAAATGTTGGAGCTCCATTCCCAAAATTCTGCACTGACAGCCCAAAATGCTGAGCTCAACAATCGCTTAAGCGATATCAAAGAACAATTAAACCTGGTTCAGCAAAACGAGCAGCTACGTCTTGCCAAAGATTCAAACGAACAAAAGCATAAGCTTTTAGTTAACGAAAGCGTTATTAAAGCGTTTGAACCGGTAAAGGCAAAGCTAGACGATTTACAGCACAAAGTAATGTATATGGAAGAGGCTCGCAAACGAGATTTAGGTGCCCTTGATGAGCAGCTCAAAGGACTTGACAGCCAGCAAAGACGTCTTGATAGTGTTACATCATCGCTTTCATCGGCTTTGTGTAATAGCTCGGTACGTGGTGCATGGGGCGAAGTCCAACTTAAAAATATTGTTGAAGCTGCAGGGCTTACCGAACATATCGACTTTGATACACAAGTAAAACTTTCTACCAGTGATGACAAAAGCTTTAGACCTGATATGATTATTCATCTGCCTGGGAATAAAACCATTCCAATTGATTCTAAAGCTCCTTACAATAATTATCGCCGTGCATGCGAAATTGACGACTCGGCTGATGAAGAGGCGCTTCGCAGACGAACAGAACTACTCAAAGCTCATGCAGCCGATTTGCGCGGACATATCAATGCACTCAGTAAAAAATCATACTGGGAGTTGTTTGAAACTAATCCCGATTTTGTTATTGCCTTTATTCCAAACGAGGCTCTCTTACAAGCCGCCCTTGCCGTGGACGAAGATCTGCTCACGTATGCGTTTTCTAAAAAGGTTGCGCTTACGTCTCCCGTAACATTGTGGGCAGTTCTTAAATCGGTGGCGTGCGCGTGGCATCAACAAGAGCTCAGCGATAATGCGCGCGAACTCTTTAATCTTTCGCAAGAACTCTGCGAACGCCTCGCAACACTTGGCGACAAAGTAAGTGCGGTAGGTAAAAATTTATCGTCAGCAGTTAAAAATTACAACAGCATGGTGGGAACACTTGAAACACGCGTTTTGGCTAGTGCAAGAAAAATGAAACAGCTAGACGGCGCTAAACTTACGGTACAAGAACTGGATAGCGAAAAAACAAATGTGCGTGAGCTTTCTGCGTCGGAATTTATAAGCACGGGCGCGAGCGAGGACGCACAGCAATAAAGACAAAAGAAAACGCCGCCTGCGTAGGAAAGGGGGACGCAAGCGGCGTATGAGACCTGTTCGCTATCGGGGAGAGGGTCCGAATGCGTCAGGTAGAAGTTAACGAAATCAATAAGTTACCACGAGATAACTTACGTAAGATATGGTACACCATTTCGAACTTTTGTCCAGCAACTTTTAAGGTTCATAAAATTCACAAGTTATACACAAACTAACTTTGCGCACATGGCATGTGATGCGGCACACTTACATGTACGCTTGCGTTTTCGGTCCTCATTACGCGTTGCGCATATACGCACCACGTATTCCATGTTAGAAAAAACCAGCGCTTCAAGTTACAAAAATGCTCATGAACGCACAAACACATTCATGAGCATTGCTATTTCACTTTTGCGCAAAGAATTGCAGCTAAAAGACTTATCAAACTTCGTGCGACACACGTGTTACACGTGCACTCACAGCATAAAATGCCGTAAGTGCACACGCGTTTACGCTACGCTTCCCTACGATGAGCAGCCACAGCCGCAACCCGAAGAATGTTGCTGTGAGCTATCTTGTTTATGCTGCTCAAGCGTCTGTAAACTCGATACAATCTTGGCGTCTTTTTTATCCCATGCAGGTTGCGGACGCAAAATTTGGAAGAGTAACAGCACAATAAAGAGCCCTGCCACAAATGTCCACACACTTACATTGCCCAATACAATAAGTTCCCACATCTGATTGATAATCAAGCCTACTACCCACGCAAATCCGCATTGATATGCAATAGCAAACCAGAACCAGCGTGCATTGTTCATTTGTTTACGAATGGTACCAATTGCTGCAAAGCAAGGTGCGTCAAGCATGTTAAACGCTACGAAGGCGCATAGTGCTCCTGCGTGCATTAAACCATTAGAATCGGTAAACATACCAGCAAAGCCTGTCCACATAGAAACTGAGTTTTCTGTTGCATCGCCCAAACCGTAAAGTACACCAAAGGTTGATACAAGGTTTTCTTTTGCAATTAATGCAGAAATCGAAGCTACTGTTGCTTGCCAATTTGCACAACCTAAAGGCGCAAGAATCCAACCGATTGCATTACCAATGCCTGCAAGAACAGAAAAGTCCATAAACTCTTCGGGAACGCCTTCCATAGCTGGAAGATAGCCAAATGCTCCGCTGCCTTCCTGCCAGCCAGCAATACCAAAGTTCGACAAGAACCAAATACCTACAGCTGCCGCAAAAATAATAGTACCGGCTTTGCCAACATATGAGCCAATACGCTCCCAAACATGCAAGCCCCACGATTTAAGCGTTGGAATATGATAATCAGGAAGCTCCATAACAAACGGTGCAGGTTCGCCAGCAAACCACTTGGTCTTTTTGAGCATAATTGCCGAGGAAACAATGCAAACAATACTTAAGAAGTAAAACAGAGGTCCTACCCACCATGCATCGCCTCCGCCAATCAGCACGCCCATAACCAGCGCAATAATCGGTTGCTTTGCACCACAGGGAATCATCGTCGTAAGCATAGCTGTCATACGACGGTCTTTTTCATTTTCGATAGTTTTGGTTGACATAACACCTGGAACGCCACAACCCGAAGAAATGAGCATAGGAATAAATGATTTTCCAGAAAGCCCAAAACGACGGAACACCCTATCCATAACAAATGCAACACGACTCATATATCCGCAGTCTTCGAGGAAGCACAACAAAATAAAGAGCACAGCCATTTGAGGGATAAAGCCTAGTACCGCACCAACACCGCCGATAATACCATCAACAATAAGGCTAATAACAGGATCAGAAACATCCATTGCTTTCAATGCGTTTGTTGCTGCTTGTGGAATTGATGGAACAAAGCCTGGGAAGTCGCTTGGATCGGGCTCGTCTTGAAGACCATCAACTGCCTCGTCAAAGGCGTCTGCGTCAACATCGTCCACAACATCAAGAGTCTGCCCTTCTTCAAGAATAGGCTCACCATCTGCGTCAATACGCGTAATTATTTCGCCTTCGCTATCAACAAAATTGCCATCTTCGTTATGAATCGGAACATCGTGCGCTACCACCTGTGCGTCGCGCGCATCGTCTTTGAAGGTATCAAGCGTTGCCTGAGCCTCTTCGTCATCGTCGTCTTCTTTAAGCTTTGAAATTGCATCCGCAACACCGTCGGTTTCAACGCCTGCGTCTTGCGCTGCATCTATATAACCATCAATTTGATCTTGATAGTGTTTGTCATCAAAATCTGATTTTGCGTCATTAAATTCTGACTCGCCTGTTTGCGAAATAAAGAAGCCGTCACCAAAGAGGTTATCGTTTACCCAGTCTGTGGCACCTTTACCAATAGTAGAGATTGAGAGGTAGTACACCATAAACATTGCAAGCGCAAAAATAGGAAGACCTAAAAATCTATTGGTTACCACCTTGTCTATTTTTTCCGAAAGCGTGAGTTTTTTTGGAGCGCGACGTACACAATCGTGTACAACGGTTTCAATCCAGTCATAGCGTTCTGAGGTGATAATAGATTCAGAATCGTCTTGGCGCTCTTTTTCGATCGGCTCAATTACATGCTCGCACGCTTCAAGAACCTCATCAGACAAGGAAAGTTGCTTAATAATTTGGGCATCACGTTCAAAGACCTTAATGGAATACCAGCGAAGATGATGCTCATCGGTCGCAAAACTAATAACACGAGCAATTTCTTGCAATGCGTTTTCGACATCTTCAGAAAAGCATGCGGTGCCTTTAGAAACAGCCGCTGTGCGTGCTGCATTATGCGCAGCTTCTACCAGCTCTATAATATTCGTACCGCGAAGCGCGCTTACCTGTAAAACTGGAACACCAAGCGCAGAAGAAAGTTTCTTGGTATCAACAACATCTCCGCGCTCTTTAAGCAAATCTGCCATATTAAGACCAACAACAACAGGGCAACCACTTTCGATTACCTGAGTTGTAAGGTATAAACTACGTTCAAGATTTGTTGCGTCAACCAGATTGATAAGCGCAGATGGCGACTCCGTCATAATATAATCACGCGAAACAATTTCTTCGGGTGAATACGGAGAGAGCGAGTAAATACCTGGAAGGTCAACAAATACCGTAGATTTATCTTTTTGCCATGCAGCTTGCTTTTTCTCAACCGTAACGCCTGGCCAGTTACCAACATAACCGTTTGAGCCAGTCAACTCATTAAAGAGCGTGGTTTTTCCACAGTTTGGGTTACCCGCAAGGCCGATAAATGTCTTAGTGGACATGTGATGGACTCCTTTTCTATGCTTTTTGAGTGGTTGCTGAGGTTTGTGCAGAAGACGCGTCTTCTACCTGGGTAACCTCTACACATTCGGCCTCACTTTTGCGAATGGATAACTCGTACCCACGCACGGTAAGCTCTATAGGGTCACCAAGAGGAGCCAGTTTACGAACAAAAAGTTTTGTGCCTTTGGTAAGACCCATGTCCATAATGCGTCGTTTAACTGCACCCATTCCAAGCAGGCGACTTACAACGCATGTTTGTCCCACATGCACGTCTTTTAAGGTAGCCATGCATACTCCTTTCCCGAGCGTTGCCAATCGTGCACATAAAGCTGTGCACAAGCAAACGCGTATATATCAAATAACTCTTGAGGTTGTTATACATAAACGACAGTAATGTGTTGGAAACCCTTGTGCGCGCTCTAAGTTATGCTGCATGCATGACATAACTCACGACGCGTACGTCTCGCCACATGGCAAAATCATTCATGCACGTAAATTCTGCGCGCTATCTCCGAGCCAATGCCAAATGTTGTCCCTTTAATCCGCACGATAACGCTTCCGCTCAGCTTGGAAATAATTTCGACAACCGCGCCATCAACAAAACCTAAAGAAGTGATGTGGTGCTTTGTATCGTCATTTCCGCGAACAGCACAAACACGGCAAACACTGCCTTCACGCATAAGCGAAAGCGGCATACGATCACCACTCATCCCGTGAATTTCTACCGTATTGCTCTGATGCATACGTGACAACCTCTCCCCTACACCCCTTTGTTTGTTGAAACCAAAAGAGTTATATAAAACTAACTAAGTAGTAACATTGTAAACAAATTTTTTCAGCTTACTTACAGAAATTAAAGAATTGTTAGTTTTGGTTAAGATTTTCTTAAGCTTTATACATTATTTTCAGGTTCTCCACATAAATGCCGTAATTAAAAAGCACGCTTATAGGTTATAAGCGTGCTTTACACAAATGTTTTTGATTTTATAAGGCATTTCCCTCAAAGAAATGAATTCTTACTTGGCGCAAACCTTATTTTTTTCTGAAAGAATTATCCCGTATTTTGCAATCCAGCAGCAACGCCTGAAACGGTACACAAAATAAGATAAATAAACTTTTCTTTTTCCTCGGGACTTAAATCTTGACCCCGTGTGCGCAACACTGAAAGCGCATGCGCCTGGGTTACCGACAAAACATCTACAAACGGGCTACGCATACGAATAAGCGGACCCAATACACGACGGTGTTCAAGCGGCCATTGATTGCCCGTAATGGATAGCACCCATTTTTTGGTGAGTTCCATCTCGTCGAGAACCAACGCCGTTAAGTCGTCACGCTTGCCAAGCGCCAAATACATTTTTGCAATCCGCGTATCAGTTTTTGCAAGCGACATTTCGATATTGTCAATAAAGGTCGTAAACAGCGGCCATTGCTTATACGCGCTGCGTAGACGTGCCAAATCACCAATCTCCTCGCATGCAGTTCCCAAACCATACCAGGCCGCTAAATTGGTACGAGCTTGTGACCACGAGAAAATCCACGGGATGGTACGTAAATCAGCAAGCGATGTTGCGCCTAATCCGCGTTTAGCTGGGCGGCTACCAATAGGCATCATACCAATCTCGGCCAAAGGCGTAACGGTAGAGAACCACTCAGGGAAGCCTTCGGTATGAATCAAACGCAAAAAGCGCGCATGAGCTGCATGGTCGAGTTCTTCGGCTAGACCCAAATATGACTGAGTAGTTTCGGTATTCAGCTTTTCGATAGAAGGAGCCGACTGCAAAAGCGTAGCACCAGCAACAGACTCAACGTGCCTGCGTGCTAAAACTGGATCTCCATAACGCGCAAAAATAACTTCGCCCTGCTCGGTAAGCTTAAAGAAGGCGTTTACCGAACCCATAGGCTGAGAAAGAACTGCACGGTTTGCAGGACCGCCACCACGTCCAACTGCGCCTCCGCGGCCGTGCATTAAAATGAGGTTAATGTTGTGATCTTTTGCCCACTGTGCGATGCGCGCCTGCGTTTCGTGCAACACAAGTGTTGCCGACGTAGGACCTGCGTCTTTAGAAGAGTCGGAATATCCCAACATAACTTCCAAACGTCTGTTTGTTTGGGCCAAGCGGTTTTGAACCGCAGGGATCTCTATCATGTGATTGAGCGTATCAATTGCATTATTTAAGTCTTCTACCTGCTCAAAAAGAGGAATAACATCAAGCGTTGGTACGTCTTTATCGTGCGCAAAGGCAAGATGAGCAAGCGTATAGACGTCTTCAATATTTTGAGGCGACTGTGTAAACGAGATAATATAGCGACGCGCCGCCTCAACACCATTGCGGCGTTGAATAGAACCAATGGCACGAAACGTATCAAGCACTTCTTTAGTCATGGGCGCAAGCTCGCCACGTTCTCCCCAACGACCATGCGCACGAATGTCTTCAAGCGCACGGGTATGCACGAGCGAGTGTTGACGAAACTCCATTTGCACGAGGGAAAATCCAAACGTTTCTGCCTGCCAAATAAGACGTTGCACCACACCATATGCAGCGCGAACAGCTCCGGCTTGTGCAAGGGACTCTTGGACAATGCGCAAGTCGCCGATAAAGTCTTCTGCCGTTGTATACATAAGATCGGCAGTACGCGTGATAGTTGCTTCCAAACGGTTTGCCATAACCTTAAGCACTGCATGATGTAGCTCACTTGCAGAAACCTGATACGCGTGCACAGAAAGAACTTCACTCATTTCAACTTGATGATTCCATAGATTGCGCAGCTGCTTAGAAGCGGGCGTTGACACGGTATCAAGCGTTAGGCTTCGCGCAACTTTTTTGGTTTCCTCGGCTAATTTTGTAAGCATATGCGTGCGGAATTTTTCGGCAACTTTTCTACTAACTTTTGCCGTAACATTAGGATTACCGTCACGATCGGTTCCAATCCAGCTTCCTGGCTTAAAAAATGCAGGACACAAAGGTGGAACCTTACCAGCATCATCGCCCAATTCCCAATCGTCAAAGCGACGATACACATCGGGAACCATTTCAAAAAGGGTGTGATCAAAGATGTCAATAATAGTATCTGCTTCTTCAACAGGGGTTGGCTTTTTAAGCGCAATAGGAGATGTTCTAAAGAGCGCCTCAATTTCCTCAAGCATACGACGATCATTCTCGGCCAAAGAAGCTCCACCAAGGCGCGCGCGTTTTTCGAGCAGCGTTGCAATATTTCTAATACGCGCCTCAACGGTCTTACGGCGTGCTTCGGTTGGGTGCGCCGTAAATACGGGGTGAAATTCCAAACGGTGCAACAGCTCATTTGCCTTGTCTTTGCCACATTCACGCATAATTTCGTGATAGGCGGCACTTAAATCGTTGTTAGGATTAGCAAAAGGATTGTCTTTTTTTGAAACGGGCGTAGATTTTTCACGTGCGCGCAAAGCAGCAACACGATAATTCTCTTCACAGATATTTGCAAGATGAAAATATGACGCAAACGCACGCGCAAGCATCGTGGCTTCATGAATCTCAAGACCGTTTATAATACGCACGGCATCTTGGAGTGCAGAACACGTTTGACTTGGATGGTGCGCTTCCTGATTATCTGCCTCGATAAAGTCGGAAAGGAGCACGTCAAACGTGGTACAAAGGTTTTCGTCGTATTCCTGAATAACTTTACGTACAAGATGAAGAAAAAGCGTTAAATTACTTTTAAGGCTTTCAGGAATATTAACACGCTCAAAAGTGCGTTCCTCTTCGGCATGAACCATATGTGTGTTTATTTGTTTTGATTGTGCAGGCTGCAAAGGTTTGTATACATGAGCTGCTGTTGCACTGCTCTTGGTATGGTTTTGTGCCTTGTAAGCCTCTTTATCGTTTTTGCCAGATTGGTTTTGACCACTAAACTCCGACACGATAACTCCTTTATAAACAATACCCTACCTAACTTACCCATCTAACAATACACCACTTTAAGGCGCTGCAAGGCAGGTTTGGCAATTTAGCATAAGCGACACAGAAGCCGTAACCGTTTAGAAATCTTTCTCACTAAAATCTTACGTCCGTGTAAACGCTACAAAAGCAAGAGTGCGCGGATAAAACAAAACCGTATAATAAGGATTACGTGTAGCTTAATATCCAATCATACAAACATATATAACATATACATTTGTATGATTGAAAATTTTGCAAGGCTGGCGTGTATATCGTGTTACCAATATGGTTGTCGTTTGCACACAAACACGGGTGTAAACCAGCAGTACGTAATAAACACGCATCTATCACATAACACTTTTGGTGTGCAAACGTTAGGATGATTTATGAAACAGCTGTTTTGTTGTGTAAAACACATGTTTGCACCAAAAGAAGAATACAACAGCCGTACAACGCGTACGAGGAGCGAGTTACACGCGCCTCGATCTTCACATAACATCATGAAGTCTTGGAAAAATCGTCTTATGGAAGGCGTGCAACATCAAGATTTTGCAAATCAGGTTGCACTCTATGGGTCGCATCGAACTGTTAAAGATTATTTGTGCAATGCCCTCGGTCAGGCATGCATGGGGCTTATGTTCCCTTTGCTTACCATTTTAGTTTCACAAATCTGTGGGTGCGATAGTGCTGGTCAATTCTCTATGGCATTTGTAGTTGCAAGTGTGTTTCAATTTATTGCACTTTTTGGGGTAAGGACCTTTCAGGTATCCGATGTTAGCGAACAAGATTCATTTGCCGCCTATCAGCTACAACGCATACTTACCTGCATTATTATGGTAGTAATAAGCTGGGTATATCTGACGCTGCGCCACGATAGCGAGCTCATGTCATCTCTGCTTATTTCGCTTATGACTTTTAAGCTTATCGACAGTCTTGCCGATGTCTATGAAGGTCGCTTGCAACAATGCGATAAACTTTATCTAGCAGGCATTTCACAAGCAATTCGCTGCGGCGGTGCGTGCTTTGTCTTTATGTTAGTGCTTATACTTTTTCGCGATGTACAAACAGCAACACGTGCACTTGCTCTCTTTGCAGGCGTAAGCTTTGTTATTATCACCTATCCGCTTGCAAAATTTGAAACGCCCAAATCGCGCGGCTGGGAAGCAATTGAGCTCAGTGAGCTTTTTTATGAGTGTTTCCCTGCATTTTTAGGTCAATTTCTCTTTGCGCTTATTGATACTTCACCAAAATTTATTATGGAAGCCATTCTGGATTACCAGCAGCAGCTCTATTTTAATGCGCTCTACTTTCCAGCAATGGCTATTGTACTTGTTGCTGCGCTTGTGTATAAGCCACAGCTCATGAAATTATCGATGCTGTGGACACAAAGCGACAACACAAAACGTTTTGACACACAAACATTTATCATTGCAACAAGTATTATAGGCATTACGGTTCTTATGGCTTTTATTATGTGGAATTGGGGCGCAACTCTTAATGGAATTCTTTATGGCGTCTCATTTAAACATTTACAGCTTGAACAGTTAGGCATGGTTATTGCGGGCGGTTTAAGCGCATGTATCGACTTTTTCTTTCAGCTGCTCACCATCATACGCAAACAAGCAAATGCTTTTACGTCCTATCTCATAAGCTTTGGCTTTGTTATTATATGTTCTCTCATATGCATTACTACATTGCATTTCAGCGGTGCTGTAGGAAGTTATGTAGGAGCCATGATACTACTTTGTATGCTGCTATGCTTGCAGTATGTACATGCACGAAAAACCATTCAACAACACTAATGTTGCAGAAATAAAAACGCAAGGAGAACTTTATGCATCATACAAAAGGTACGAGCCCATATACCTCACACGTTAGCATAAAAACTGTTGCTACTCTTATATTGGTGGTTTTGTGTTTGGCATTTTGTATTTTTGCTACGTGGACATACACGCACCGCCTAAGTCCTGCACAGCAAGCAGCCAACGCGCGTGAGCAAGCGGCAGCCGCGGCAAATGAAGCCCAGATTGCGGCAAAAAAATTACAAACAGAAAAACTTACAACGGCTGCAAGCCAATACCAAGATGCACTTAAAAATCCAAGCGAATACGTTTCTCATGATTTTGCAGTTACTAAAATATCATATGCTGTCATTGACATTACAGGAGATAAAATACCCGAAATGCTGATGAAGATCGAATACGAAAAAGCCATGTCCGAGATCTATATTTTTTCTTCTTTGGGCAAGCAAGGCGATATGACAGTCACAGATAAACCGCTTTATGAAGGCCATGCAACCATAGGTGATGACACAACAGGATTTCAAATTGGAAAAGAGCCTAACGAACTCTTACAAAATGAGTATCCTTCTAATTCTCAAACGATAACCAGCACAATGTATAAACTATCAAACGGAAAATTGATACGTAAACAACAATGGACCTATATCAAAAACCATGCACCAGAGCCACTCTCTTCTAATCACTGGCACTTGGCTTCCGAGATAAAATTTGTCGATACAAACGATACCTCACTCTTAGACGAAATGGTTAAAAACTAGGTTTTAGGATAAACAAACATCCTATCTGAAAGAACACGCACAGCTATACACATGTTCTATATGCATATTGTCTATGACATCATGAGTGCGATTTAACTTTTTTAGCGTAAAGATAATCAAGTTTTTGTAGAGCGCAAAGCTCAACTTTTCAACTTGCCTTAAGCTTTATTTGACATCCTCCAAAAACTTGGTATCATGATAACTAACATATGAACGCTTGTTCATATGTATATATGTAAGGAGGTTATATGCCGCGCCAATCAGCCGCGAACAAAAAGAATTTGCACAATTCGCAGGAAAAAGCACAAATAACACCACACAAACCTCTTAATGGAGCAACGGCAAAAGATACCGCAAAAGCCGAGATTGCCGCTATGGACATGCCCGACGAAGAAATTCTCTACGATTTGGCCGACCTATTCAAGATTTTCTCGGACACAACGCGCGTCAAAATTCTTTTTGCACTAACCTGCGGTAGCCTATCGGTTAACGATATTGCAGACGCAGTTTGTTTGTCACAAAGTGCCGTTTCTCATCAGTTGCGCATTTTAAAGCAAACACATCTTGTTCGTTTTAAGCGCGAAGGTAAACAAATTATCTATTCGCTTGCCGACGACCACGTAAACACCATGCTTTCCCAAGGTATGACGCACATGTGCGAATAGCTGTACTTATTTTGTACCTATCCATGTATCGTAAACAAGTTAAACATATTTAACTTATCTACATCACTTATCAGTACCTCGTAAGGAAACAGGCACTATAACTTGTTTCTTTATAGATCGCAACGTCAGGACAAACCATGAACTACCTCGTACGTAAATTCCAAGATCTCTCCCCCGAACAACGCTTCAACCTTATGCGAATTGTAATTTCGTTGGTTATCTTTGTCATCATTGAGCTTCTGCCACTCAAACTACTTGGACTACCTTCTATCGCGTGCCTGTGGATCCAATTTGTACTCTTTTTGGTTCCCTATCTTATAGCAGGATCAGACGTTATTGCGCGCGCCTATAAAGGAGTTATCCGCGGGCACCTCTTTGATGAAAATGTTTTGATGGTCATTGCAACGGTCGGTGCATTTGCGCTGGTATTCTTCCCCGAAAGCGATCCTCATATGGCAGAGGGTGCAGCTGTTATGATCTTCTATCAAACTGGTGAATGGTTTCACGATTACGCGCTTGATCAAAGCCGCAGCTCCATTAAGTCGATGATGAACATTGCGCCTGCGTATGCCTATCGTATTGAGGGTGATGTACTTACCAAAGTTAAACCTCAAGATATTGAAGTTGGCCAATGCATTATGGTAAAACCGGGCGAACGCATTGCGCTTGACGGCGAAATAATAAACGGCTATTCGCAAATAGACACCTCCGCTATTACGGGCGAAGCTTTGCCACGGTTGGTACATATTGGATCGTCAGTGGTAAGTGGTTGCGTTAATTTATCGGGCGCGCTTACTATCAAAGTTACCAAACAGTATGAAGACTCTACCGTACAGCGAATTTTAGATCTTGTAGAAAATGCCAGCTCGCGCAAGGCTCACGCCGAGCACTTTATCTCAAGATTTGCGCGCATATATACTCCCGTTATTGTATGTTTAGCTGCACTTTTAGCAGTTGTTCCACCGCTTATGGGCTATGGTTCATACTCAACATGGATACAGCGTGCGTTGATATTTTTGGTGGTAAGCTGCCCGTGTGCACTCGTTATTTCGGTGCCGCTTTCGTTCTTTGGTGGTATTGGAGCCTCGTCAAAGCAGGGCATACTCATAAAAGGTTCAAACTATCTTGAAACACTAGCTGTAGTTGATACCGTTGCGTTTGACAAAACAGGAACGCTTACTACGGGAAAGTTTGGTATTATCACTGTTCATCCCGTTCCCGATATTGCACGTGGTGTACTGCTACGTATTGCAGCGCATGTAGAAGTGTTGTCTAATCATCCAACTGCGCAGGCTCTTCGACAGGCATATACTGCAGGTGCAAACCCGCAATTAGTAACTAACTTTACTGAACATTCAGGCAAAGGTGTAAGTGCCGATTTTGAAGGGCACCGCATTGCAGCTGGTAATCTTGCACTTATGGAAGAAGTGGGGATTCACACGCAAGCATGCGAAGTTATGGGAACCACCATTCACGTGGCACAAGACGGTGTGTATCTAGGTCACATTGTTATTGCCGACTCCCCTAAAGACGATGCATCGCAAACTATTCTTAATCTGCATAAAATTGGTGTTGAGCGTTGCGTTATGCTCACAGGTGACAGGATCGACGTCGCAAAAAGCGTATGCCAAAAGCTTGGAATGGATGAATTCCATGCAGAACTTATGCCGCAGGACAAAGTTGCAATTATCGAAAAACTTATTCGTCAAGAAGACTTGGGCGGCAAACTGGCATTTGTGGGTGATGGAATTAACGACGCTCCCGTTTTAATGCGCTCGGATGTAGGTATAGCTATGGGCGCTATGGGCTCTGATGCGGCAATTGAAGCAGCTGACGTGGTACTTATGAACGACAAGCCCTCAGGCATTGCAACAGCTATCAATATTGCACGTAAAACCATGAGAATTGTACGCCAAAATATTGTGGTGGCACTCGGTGTTAAAGTTTTAATTTTAGGTTTTGCAGCTTTAGGTATTGCAAATATGTGGGTAGCTGTTTTTGGCGATGTAGGTGTTGCGTGCTTGGCAGTTGCCAATGCGATGCGCTGCCTGCGCGTTGATAAATCTAAAATTAAATAAACTGCAGGGAACATGTAAATAAATGTTAACATTTTGAAAGGAGAAATAATGGAAACAATAGTATCCGCTTTATTAGTTTTTGTCTCTCCATCAATTGACTACTTAGTTGTTTTGACTATTTTATTCGCCAGTCAAGGCAAGAAAGGTTTGAAATCAATTTATGCAGGACAGTATTTAGGTACAG
>NZ_CFRCNA010000013.1:0-40536 GCF_986145555.1 Fannyhessea sp. | reverse complement strand
CCTGTTAAAATATCTGCTCACCACGTATAATCAAAACAAGGAACCCAGTAACAAGGTAGGCAGTAAAGTGGCAAACAATAAAAAGTTTGTAGCACACACAAAAGATGTTAGTTTAACTGTGAGAACAGCTGATTATTTTAGATGCAGAAAGAGACAGACTTTTGGGAGTTGTAGATATGAGATACTATCTGAATGAGTTGCTTTTGAAAAATGGTGGAGTATTTGAAAATGAGTTTATCAATTTGAATAGTAAGACCATGCAAAGGTATTGGATAGATACTAGAAATTAAGGCGTTACATTATGATAATAGATAGTTATGATAACAATACAGAGCCTGTTATAAGCCTAAAAGACTTTTACAAAGAAAGAAAATATTTGACAGAAAAATGTTTGATAATATTTTCAAAAATTATAATCGATTATTTACTTGATCACTTTGAATGCCAAAAAATTGGTACTATAGAATCCGTTAGTGGTTCAAGACCCATATATAAAAGCACTTTTGAAGGTCAGGAATTCGCCTTCTACCTTTCTATGATGGGGTCAGCTCTTGCTTCAACAGATTGCGTAGAAGTTAATTGGATTACTGGTGCACATAAATTTATTATGTTTGGATCTTGCGGAAGCCTCGATAAAGAAAAGACCTTTGGCAAGTACATCATACCTACAGAAGCTTATAGAGGTGAAGGAACATCTTATTATTATGCAGGTCCTTCGGATTACCTTGAAATTAAAAACCATGATAAGGTAGAAAAGTTTTTTATCAAAGAAAACGCTCCTTATACTAAAGGAAAGGTATGGACTACAGATGTTATAATACGTGAGACTCGTGGACTCGTCGCAAAGAGAAAAGCTGATGGATGTATAGCCGTAGAGATGGAGCTTGCTGGTGTTCAAGCAGCTTGTTCTTTTTATGGGCTTGAACTTTATAATTTTCTTGAAGCGGGAGATGTCTTAAATGAGAGTTCTTATGAAGTTAAAGGACTTCATAGTGCCAACCATGATCTTGGCAAGTTGTATTTAGCTTTAAAATTTTTAAAAGAAATATAACATTATAAATAAAGAGATTATTAACTTTTACTTAAGTAGCGAATATATGAAGATCATTTATAGCAGCTTACTTTCGACAATCGAGCTATAAAACATCTGAATTGTTGAAGATGGAGAAATTCCAAGTTGTTTCAAAATATCTATCAGATGTTCTATGGCTGTTCTTCTCTCACAACTATTGATTACGACCTTGGTCGCAACTTTAACCGCGAGTTACGATATACGCATGGTGTACATTTTGCGTACGCGCAAAATCAAAAGGAATGGTATCTGCGGTAATATCGCGTATGGCAACGCCTGCTTTGCCAAGCGCTTCTTTGTTGAGTGTAAAGTGCTTAAGATTGCAGCAAAACAGGGCTTTTCCATCTCGCGTTAAGAGACGAGAAAGTGTAATAATTAACTCAACATGATCACGTGCAACATCCCATGTTTTTCCATGCATTTTATTTGAATTTGAAAACGTTGGAACGTCACATAAAATAAGATCCCACCTGTTTTTGCTATGACGCATGTCTTGTATCCACGTAAGTACATCCGCACGAATGTATTCATGCTGATTGCCTTTAAATCCGTTTCGTTCCATGTTACGCTGTGCCCATTGAAGTGTTGGCGCGCTCATGTCAACTGTTGTGGTATAGTTTGCGCCTCCATCGGCAGCATAGCAGGTAGATGTTGCAGTATAGGCAAACAGATTCAAAAAGCGTTTGGAACCTTTCATTGCTTTTGCCATCTCGCGCACGCGGTTTCTTACTTCTCTAAAGTCAAGAAAAATTCCGCAGTCATGGCGTGCGGTAAAATTAACTTCAAAAATCAGGCCGCCTTCTTCGATAAGATGAGATCCTTCGGGCATGCCTGATTTGCGCAAAGGCGATGAGCTTGCATTGCGTACAGCCGACGTGTTTGCATTACGCAAAGCCGTCGTACTTGTATCGCGCGTATGTGCGGTTTTACGAATATTGCTTGTCTGTGGCGTATAATATTGTGATCCACCTTTTGCCTGCATTCTGGTGTGAACGAATACATCTTCGGGTTTGGTTTGAAGAATCAGCGATGCAATATGCAACGTATCATAGAGTCTAAGCTTGGCTTTTACCGGATCGATAACTTTTGGTGCTTTATATTCAGAAATATTAAGCCAACGCTGCGCCGATCCATCTTGCGCTGTGGTCTTTGTGGTGCGCGGTTGATACGTATTAAACACATCTATTGAACAGGCAAAATCGGGGAGATCTGCATCATAGACGCGGTAGCAACTGACATCTTCGCGTTTTGCCCAAGACTCGCGCTGCTTGAGCGTTTTCTTAAGACGCGCAGCAAATTGAGCCGCACCTTTATCAAATATCGTAATGTCTTGCATGCGCCCTTGCGACCAAGCACCGCCAAGCTCACAAGAAAACAACTCACGTGCGGCAGGACGTAGATTACCAAACAGCACGGTTTGCGTACCCAGACGCGTGGTGCATGTTTGTGCAAGGAGAGCATTGCCAGCTTCGTGTGCTAACTCTTCGGGAATACTTACTGTTAAACTGCGTTTAAGCGTCTCAGAAGAATCTTTAGACGGCTCATGCTCCTTACAAGTTGTTTGTGCTGCTTGAATAAGTTTACTTACTCTATCAGCACATATGGCAGTTGAGCTTACATCGGTTTGGCTTGCGTTGAATATAAATGCAGTCGCAGATGTGTTGCTTGCAACGTGAGGCGCGTTTGAATTATTGGCAATGGTTTGACCTTGCGAGAACTTTGCATATCGTTGTATGAATTCGTCAAAATCAACGGTTTCAAAATTTACGCGTGCAGCCGATATATGAGCACGCGAGAGCATATAGCGTATAGTTTGCATACTTTTGCGTTGAGCGGCCATGTCATCGTATAAAACCAGAGTGCAGGTATGATTTTGATAGCGTTGTTCGTCGTTTTTTGATTGGTCGATAACGTTTTCCCATATATCGGGCTGGTGACCTTTCCACTTTAAAAATCCCCAATGTATACGATTACGGCCACATGCAAGATGTAGCGCTTGTTCTACAGCTTCAATGCACAGCGTTCCACTTTGAGGATATGCACATACCAGTGTTGCATGTTCATGTCGAACACAACTGTACCAGCTGCTTTGACTTAACAGAGCGGCTGCATAATCAGGACGCAAAAATGCAAGATGGCGTTGCGTGTTCTTTTGAGCTTCCCAGCCGCGCTTAAAAAGCGGCTCGCCACTTAAATCAATGCCGAGTGTTGCGCGGTTTTTTGCAATGCGTAACGAAATTATTACGTCGGGGTGATGTGTGTCAATTGATGGACGCCAGCCTTGCGTTTTTATACATGCATCGCATAGAGCGTCTTTTACCTTTTGCGCACTAAATATAGAATTGCTGAGGTTTTCATTGGTACCATGAGCGTCAATTGCACAGGTTGTACCACGATCTATATGCTCCCACCAGGGAATTTCTGCTGCTTGTTGGTAAAGTGTTTGTGCGTCTGTTGCGTCGATATGTTTGATCACATACACAATGCGTGACGCTAAGCGCGTATAAAGACATATGGTATATGCATCTTTAAGCGTCGAAAAAAACTGTACACGTCCTTGCAGTGGACGTGTTTTTACTGGAGCAATGCTTCTCAATTCGCGACTTAACAGCTGTTCAAATCCCAAGGGACAGCTTGCAAAGAACTCCATTTGATCTGCAATTGGCTGATTACTCATGGGTTAGATCGCTCCTTTGAACACTTTGTTAGGCTACGTAGATGACGCACAGTTTACTATGACGTGGTGCTTATAAATTTTTGCTTAGTAATATATAACGCTTCTATCTAGCATAGAGGATATTTGCTTGTACGCGCGTCATAACTTGTTGTAATACGCTTTATACATCCTAAAAATATAACGCTGCCAATCTTGTAAAAGACATCTACGGGCATCCGCATGACTAAAAATTTAGCGGTAGACGATAATTTGTAGCTATCTGCGTAGTACACACATAAAGCTTATTCGTTGTAGTACATGCATGTATACCCAGTTCAAACGGTCTATAACCTTCACGTAATATGAAAGCGTTTGTTTTCGTCTTTACATCTGTCGTAATGTTACCTATGATGGTTTTGTGTGTAATTTTTTTCTTTCAACTAAAACCAAGGAGATTTTGATGGATTCACAAACTCAAGAGCGCATTGAGCTGTGGCGTAAACATGTAGAAGACGAAGATTTACGTCAAGAGCTTCAAAGCCTTTTAGAGGCAGATTCCCAAGAAAAACTCAACGATGCGTTTTATCGTTGTCTTGAATTTGGTACTGCTGGTTTGCGCGGAACGCTTGGTGTTGGTACCAATCGTATGAATGTTTATGTAGTAGCTCAGGCAACACAGGGAGTTGCAGATTATCTCAACGCTCATTTTGATAATCCCAGTGTGGCAATTGGTCGCGATTCTCGTTTAAAGGGCGAGGATTTCCAAAACATTGCAGCACGCGTTTTGGCAGCTAACGGTATTCATGTGTATGTTTACCCGCGCATCGAGCCAGTACCTGCGCTTTCGTTTGCTGTTCGTCATCTTCACACGTCGGCTGGTATTGTTATTACCGCTTCTCATAATCCAGCAATTTATAACGGCTATAAAGTGTATAACGATAATGGCGGTCAAATTGCCAATGAATGTGCTGCCGAGATTTCGGCATCTATTGCAAAAACTCCCGTATTTGGCGGAGCAAAACTTATCAGCTTTGATGAAGGCCTTGAGCGTGGACTTATTGAGTGGACGCCCGAAGAAGTGCTTGATTCGTTTATCGAAAACGTTATGAAAACTTCTGTTGAGGGCTTTAAGGCTTCTGATGGTTATAAAGTTGTGTATACACCGCTTAATGGTACTGGTAGAGAATGTGTTACCCGTATCTTAAAGAGGCTTGGCGTAGAAGATGTAACCATTGTTCCCGAGCAGGAATTTCCAGACGGTAATTTCCCAACTTGCACCTATCCTAACCCCGAATTTAGAAAGACTTGGAATTTAGGTTTACAATTAGCCGATAAAGTTAAGCCAAATCTGTTGGTTGCAACCGACCCCGATGCCGATCGTATGGGTACCGCCATTCCTCACAACGGTGATTACGTGCTGCTGTCTGGTAACGAAATGGGCGTTTTGCTTATGGATTGGCGTGCTCGTATGGCGCGCGAGCAAGGCGAGGATGTTGCCTCTAAAGTATGCGTGTCATCTATCGTTTCTTCTGATATGAGCTGCGCGCTTGCAGAAAAATGGGGCTTTGAGCTCAGACGCGTGTTAACCGGTTTTAAATACATAGGCGAGCAGGTAGATCAGTTAACCGATAAAGGCGAACAAGATCGTTTCTTGTTTGGTTTTGAGGAATCATACGGCTATCTTGCAGGAACTCATGCGCGCGATAAAGACGCTATTACTGCCACGATGCTCTGTGTTGAAATGGCAAGCTATTATGCTGAGCTGGGATTAGACTTATACGAAGCTATGGATAAACTTTATCAACGCTATGGCTATTACCTTAACAAAACGGTGAGTGCCGCATTTATGGGCGAAGCTGGAGCTCAAAAGATCGTTGCTCTTATGAATAAGCTTCGTACGGCAGCTCCTTGTGAGTTTGGCGGTCTGCGCGTAGAGTCTATGGTAGATTACCTTACCGATTGTGAAATGCAGCGCATTTCTGGGTTGCAGAAAGAGCCAAGTCAGCTGTTGCCACATGCAAATGTTCTTGAGTTTAACCTGGAAGGCAAAAATAAGCTTATTATTCGTCCTTCTGGTACCGAGCCAAAGATCAAAGCATACATCTTTACCTATGGTTCTACGCGCGAGGATGCGCTACGCCTGCAAGACGAGCTGTCTTCTACGATTGACGAGCTGTTTGCGTAAAATGTTCGTATTGTAAGGCGTGTTTTAATGGTTTAGTTCTTTAGAATCTATCGGCGTAATCGGTAGCGATACTGGTTACGCCGATTCTTATGAACGATTAGCAGTGCAGATAGAGGATAAGCGACGTAGCGAAGGATGAAAAATAATGTCAAAAGTTAAAACTTCTGATAAAACCATAAATACAGACAGTATTTTTATAAATAATCATACATCTCTCGTTATGTATACCACACAGGATGGTCAGACAAAAATACAAGCAACTTTTAACAATGACACCGTATGGTTAAGCATCGATCAAATGGCAGCTCTCTTCCAACGAGATAAGTCAACCATATCGCGTCATATCAAAAATATTTTTACCGAGGGAGAACTTACAGAACATTCAGTTGTTGCAAATTTTGCAACAACTGCCGCTGATGGTAAAACATACCAGGTAGATTACTATAATCTTGATGTAATCATCTCGGTTGGTTACCGAGTAAAGTCTCTGCGTGGGACTCAGTTTAGAATTTGGGCGTTGCAAATTTTGAAAGAATATTTGCAAAAAGGTTTTGCACTTGATGATGAAAGACTTAAAGAACTCGGTGGCGGAAACTATTTTGATGAGCTTTTAGCAAGAATTCGTGATATCCGATCAAGTGAAAAAGTATTTTGGCGAAAAGTATTAGAAATATATGCCACGAGTATTGATTATGACCCTCGCTCGAACAACTCAACGATATTCTTTAAAGAAATTCAAAACAAGATGCATTGGGCTGCCCATAAGCATACTGCTGCAGAAATCATTTATGAACGAGCAGACTCAAATAGGCAAAATATGGGATTAACAAGCTGGACGGGAAAAACAATAAAGAAATCAGATGTAGAGATTGCAAAAAACTATCTGAGCGCAGATGAACTTGACGCACTGAATAAAATTGTCACAGCCTATCTTGATATTGCTGAGGTAAGAGCACTTAATCACGAGCCCATGTATATGAAAGATTGGCTTGAAACTATCAATGACTATCTTAAGATGACCAGACGGGAAATCCTTAAAACGGCAGGACGCATTTCTCATAATGCGGCAATTGAAAAAGCGCATACAGAATTTGAAAAATACCAGCATAAACAGCAAACTCAATTATCAGCCGTAGAAAAGCATTTTCTTAAAAGTATTGATATCCTAGAAGCCGTTGAAAATATAGATGAGTAGCTATAGAAGTGCTGATCAATTATAATGAATACTATTCACTTTTCCAAATAATGAGCTATCGATTACGCACCGTGTATTACGTTTTGTGTATCACGCATTGCACACAAATATTTTGTGTGATTGATCTCTTGTACTTCACCTAATAGGTCTACAAAAATACTCGTAAATGTCTGAAAACGTCTACTTTGCGGATACACTTTATTTCATAAGGGTAGAATTGCGCAGCTTATTGATGAGCGAAACAAAATCTTCGGCTGCTTCCATGTCATCTGCTACCACTAATACGGTGTCATTACCTGCAACAGAGCCTTTAATTTCGGGAAGCGATGCCGCGTCAACTGCAGCAGCAACACCGGGTGCAGTGCCTGGTTGTGAATGGATAACTATCAAGTTACCAGCTTGATCAATATTGGTAACAAATTCCGACACCATGCGTTGTAAATGGAGATCTTCGGCAAGGACGTAAATACCTTCTTGAAGCTTACGCAAGCCCATATCGGCAATATCACGAGAAACCGTTGCTTGTGTGCAATTAAAACCAAGCGCCTGCAGCTGATCTACCAGAGCTTTTTGTGTACGAATCGACTGGCCACGAACAACATCACGTATGGCGTCTTGTCGATTGTTACGCCGCTTGACCATGTAACCCTCCGAACATGTTGAGCATTCCTTTAATTACTCACCATATCCTTTTTCACACATACTTCGGCTCTCTCATGCCGTGGATACTATCAAAAGTGGTATGCATAAACTCTTTTATAGATGAAGTGAGTATTTACCTCCTTAAAAATACGAAACAATGACTAAAATGTCAATAATTGTTACCTTTTGTTAATATTGGAGGGTAAAATGTACTACGATATTTTTTCGATGCGTTTGCGCACGTATTCCTCAAGGTACTATTTGATATTACTTTTAAATACGCTAAACTAAAGCTATATGGTGCTCCAACTATGATTGCTGACTGTCTGAAATAACGTACGAGGAGGCATTGCTTATGGCATTTTTACAAGGTTCTCGCACACGAGGCAACGGTTCTTCTCGTCGTGGGAAAATGCTTGCTCGCGCGGGTTCTACCTCGCATTCTGATCGCGGTAACAAAATGAGTGAGCCGGGCAAGCGTCAGCGTTTTTCTCCGTATAAAAGCCATCGTAATTATCGTACCATTCGAGGTACAGATGCTGGTCTCACTTTACGCCATTTTGATCACTCTCGACGCAAGTATAGACTTTTTGGTGCACTTTCCGATGACACAGTTGCATATCTTCTCATTGGGGTCTCGGGAGTTATTTGTGTTGTGCTTTTGCTGTGCCTTGCCAATTGTGTAAGTGGATGTATACACGGGTGCACACGCCAAGACACAACGTCTTCTCAAACGAACGAGCTTGATGCTCGTGTTGAGGCGCAAACGTCGCAAAATCTTACACGTCAGTTTACAGGCGTTTTGGATTATGCTGATAATATTACATGGATTGCAGCACATGCCCACTCATACCGTGATGAGCGTTTACCCGAGCTTGCACTGCGCGAACAAGAGTCTGCTCCCTTTGTAAGAAGTATACTAGACAGCAGCATAACTGCACCTGCTTCAGACATTTCACCAGAACAAGGTAGTATGCCTACCTGTTACACCTGGGATGGTTTGTGGGGAAGCACCTCGTATGGTCAAGGAACTATAGCTACTGATGGCTCGGGTTTGGTATCGTGGTATATGATTCGTGCCATGCTTTTGGGTGATGGGTCGCAAACGCCTGTAGATTTTGCCGAACAAGCACATGAGTATGCAGATGATACTTGTGGTACACGTGGCGAATTTTTTACGCAGCACGCAAAAGAAGCCGGTTTATCAATCAAAGAATATAGTGTTTCGTTAGACAACTTAAAACTCTCTTGTGATGGAGACAAAAAGCTTGCGCTTGTTTGCTTAAAAGAGGGTGCTACATCTCCATACCAACATTGGGCGGTTGTTGCGCGCGTTAATAAGAATTCCACGGTCTCTTTGTATGATCCTGCTAGCAAAAAAGCTACGGATGCTACGTGGGAGCAAAATCAACTTGTTGATAAAATTTCAAAGCTGTATACCGTAAGTGCCTTGTCGTAGAGGCTGTGAATGTCTCATAGCTAAGTCTCACGTATTGAACGTGCGCAAACATAGGCTTTATGTGTACGCATACGCGCAACTGATATGCTTGTTGATGTGCTTCCGTTGATATATTCCAATAGTTTGCTACCTCACAACAAAACGTTGAGAGCACCTATGCAGTCAGTTGCATGTAGTAATACTGTGCGGATAAATATCTACATGGACATATGTATCAATTTTTATACGAAAGGCATGCTATGAAACTTAACCGCTTTATTGACCACACTTGTTTGGCTCCCAATGCTACAAAGCGCGACATTGAACGATTATGCACCGAAGCGGTAAGTTATTCGTTTAAGACGGTTGCAATTAATGGTTGCTGGGTCTCATATGCAGCACAGCTCTTGCAGGGGAGTAACGTTGGAATTAGTGCATGCATAGGTTTTCCTTTGGGCGCTATGACTTCTCAGGCAAAAGCATATGAAGCTCGCGAAGCAGCACATAATGGTGCAACCGAGATCGATATGGTTATTAATATTGGGTTGCTTAAAGATAAAGCCTACGACGAATGTATAGCAGATATTAAAGCGGTTGTAGACGCTGCCCAGTTACCTGTTAAGGTGATTTTAGAATGCTGTCTTTTAACGTCGGACGAAATTGTACAAGGTTGCATATGTGCACGTAATGCGGGTGCTGCGTTTGTTAAAACGAGCACGGGCTTTTCTACCTATGGCGCACGAGTCGCCGATGTAGCGTTGATGAAGAAAACGGTTGGGGACGCACTTGAAGTGAAAGCTGCTGGCGGTATCCATTCGGCAGATGAGGCGCGCGCCATGATAGAAGCAGGTGCTTCCCGCATTGGTGCATCGGCATCATGTAAGATTTGTTCTAAAGACTAACTATTCAGCGCTTGTTATAACGCCTGTGGTTTCTCTTGTATCAATACTTTACATCGTTAAAGATCATGCCTTTTGAATACGAATACCCCCTTGCATATATAAATATGCAAGGGGGTATGTTGTAGATGCAAAGTTAATGTTCGTTGGGGCTTTGGCCACCATTATGTCCACCTGGATTGCCTCCACCGCCTGGATTAGGATTTTGCGGATTAGGACTTGGACTTGGATTTGGACGAGGCCTTGGTTGGTTGGGATTTTCGTTTCCTGGTTGGTTAGGGTTTTCACCACCTGAATTATGCTCGTGAGTGTTTGCATTTTGATTGTGATTTTCGTGCTGGGTTTGGGTTTGCTGTTCTTGAGTTTCTTCAGTTTCAAGTGTTTCAAGTGTATCTGTTTGTGCTGTATTTGCATCGGCAGAGGTAAACTTAAAGGTCCATGAGTCATTAGGCTTAAAGTTTATAGTTCCCGTTGCATCTGGAAAATCGGCGACTCCTGCATCTCCGAGAGCTAGATTTATAAAATCACCAAATAAAGGAACAGCAGTATTGTAGGGGTGACCTAATCCACCGCCTACACGTACGGGTACTTCTTCGATATACCCAAACCAAATAGCAACCGATAAATTAGGGGTAATTCCGCAGAACCACAAATCACGACATTCTTGGGAGGTTCCTGTTTTCCCTGCAATAGGTTGTTTGATTCTTACGCTACCAGCAAGTTGACTTGCAGTTCCGCCCGCTTTACAAACGCCTTTCATTACATCAATGGTTGCACGTGCAACTTCGGGAGAAATTACCTGGCTGGGCGCATCTTTGTGTTCATATACGGTATTGCCATTTCTGTCCTCGATTTTTGTAATTGCAATGGCATCGCGATGTTGACCTCCAGCTGCAATTGTTGCATATGCCTCAGCCATTTGAATAACTGGTACACCATCTACACCAAGGGTCATAGAATCGTATGCATCGAGTTTTGCGTGAACTCCTAAATTATGTGCCATGTCTGCAACGTTATTATTTCCCAGTGTTTGAGCCACTTGAACAAAGCCCGTGTTAGAAGAGACTGCAAAAGCATGCTCTATGCTAATAGTTCCAAAACTTTGGTTGCCAAAGTTACCCAGTGTCCACAAGGGAGATATCTGAATTGGCGAATTACAGTTGACGCGTGTTTGTGGACTCATACCATTATTAATGGCACATGCAAGCGTAAATGTTTTGAACGAAGAACCGGTTTGTCGATATGCTTGTGTTGCGAGATTAAACTGATTGGTATTGTAATCTTTTCCACCGATCATAGCTTTAATATGACCAGTTTGAGGCTCAACAGCTACAAGCGCTGCTTCGAGTCGTTTATTACCAATTAACTTAAGTCTTTTATCTGTTGCCTGTTGTGCTTTATCTTGAATAGCAGGGTCAAGTGTTGTATAAACCTTTAAACCGCCTTGCATAACAGTATTTTTATCAAAATCGGCAAGGAGAAGCTGCTTGATATAATCAGAGAAATAAGGATAGCGACCTTTACTATCGCTGAACTTACCAGCATTTACTTGTAGTGGCTCTGCTGTTGCTGCGTCACATTCATCTTGGGTAATATCGCCTGATGTAAGCATACGCTGTAATACGATGTTTCTACGCGCAACGGCATTATCGGGATTAACCAGTGGATCATAAGAGGATGGAGCTTGCGGCAATCCTGCAAGTGTTGCACTTTCTGCGAGTGTTAAATCTTTAGCATCTTTATTAAAGTATGTAATAGCGGCTGCTTGAATGCCATAGGCACCATGACCAAAATAGATGGTATTTAAGTACATATTAAGAATTTGGTCTTTGGTGTACATTTTTTCCATCTGAATGGAAATGTATGCTTCACGAACTTTACGGCGTATGGTTTGTTCAAACTGCTCTTTTGATAAAACCGTATTACGGACAAGCTGTTGAGTGATGGTTGACGCGCCTTCAGATCCACCACGAGCGGTTTTTATAACAGCACGAACAATACCTTGAGGGTCAACACCATTGTGTTTATAAAAACGGCTATCTTCGGTATCTACAATAGCTTTGAGCACGTAAGGAGAAATTTGATCTTTATTAACGCTTCTTCTGTTTTGTAAATAAAATTCTGCAATCACCGAATGATCTGCCGCATAAACAGTAGTAGGTTCACCTACTACATAGGCATCTGCGGAAGCATAATCGGGAAGGTCTTGAAGCCATGAAGAAATAAGAGAGCTTAACGAAAATGCAAGTGCAATACCAAATAATGCCATAAAACCAAAGGCACCGGCTATTCCAAATTTAACAGCATGAGTTTTACTGTGTTGTCGTGCTCTACGGGTTCTTACGCCCATGTATCCTCCTTACAGAGTCAGTAATACAACCATTATAATTGATATGTAGCTTAAATTGACTAATTCTTGGGTCTTTACCAAGAATAACAAATAGTTTACGAACATGTGTACTATATAGATTTTCTTATACCATGTGCTTCACCTGTGTAAAACATGATACAGTGTAAAGAAATACCTTGTATGTGTCTTATTATTTACAGCTGCATCATAGAGGTACTACGTAAGCTCCACAACTAGCGGTGCTCAACATATAATCTAACGTATACATGGAGGACAGAGCGTTGGTGTCAGTAGAAGAACAGCTTAAGGTTATTACTTCGGGTACTATGCAAATTGTTCCCGTTGATGAGCTTAAAGCAAAACTCAGTCGTCAAGAACCTTTAACCGTTAAACTTGGTGTAGATCCCACATCTCCCGATCTTCATTTAGGCCATGCTGTACCTTTGCGTAAAATGCGACAGTTTCAGGATTTAGGCCACAATGTGGTTCTTATTATTGGAAACGGTACAGCTCTTATTGGCGATCCTTCGGGTAGAGATTCTACGCGTCCTCCTCTTACCGAAGAGGCAGTTGAAAAAAATGCAGCTACCTATGTAGAACAAGCTATGAAGATCTTAGATCCTCAAAAGACAAAAATTGTTCATAACGGTGAATGGCTTAAGCCTTTAGACCTTAGCAAAATGCTTGGGCTGATGAGCAAGTTTAATGTAGCGCGTATATTAGAGCGCGAAGATTTTCACAATCGTTATGCCAATAATCAGTCAATTTCGCTCCATGAGTTTATCTATCCTGTTTTGCAAGCATACGATTCAGTTGTTGTTCATGCCGATGTAGAAATGGGCGGCAATGATCAAATTTTCAACCTTTTGGCAGGTAGAGATCTTATGCGTGCTGAAGGTATGGAGCCGCAGGTTGCACTTACCATGCCACTGTTGGTTGGTACCGATGGCACTAAAAAGATGTCTAAAAGCTATGGCAACTACGTTGGTCTTACCGATTCTGCAGACGATATGTTTGGTAAGCTCATGTCTATCCCCGACGAGCTTATTGCATCGTACTATCGTTTATGCTCAACATTTTCTTTGGAAGAAATTGATGCTGTAGATGAGCAGTTTAAGAATAAAACAGCCGATCCGTATGCGTTAAAGCGCGCTTTGGCCGTAAACATCGTAACGCTTTATCACGGAGAAGGTGCAGGACTAGCTGCACAAAATCAGTTTGATGCTCAGTTTAAACATCATGAGGTCCCCGATGATATTCCTGAGTTTTCTACCTCTCTTATAGATGTTAGTGACGATGGAATGGTGTATTTAGCAAAGCTTATGGTTGATTGCAATCTTGCACCTACGGCAAGCGAAGCACGCAGACGTATTGATGGTGGTGGCGTAAAGATCGATGGAAAAGCTGTTGCGCCTAAGTCGTATAACATTTCTCATGAGCGCTTACATACGGGTACAGTTTTGCAATTTGGTAAGCGTAGCTGGGCAAAGCTCATATAGCTTTTTGTTGGGTGTTAATTATTGAGTATTGATTGTTGATTGGAAGATTCTATGCAGAATTGCACGCTTGCACACGTTATATTCGAAAATTCGCAGCGTTTTTATCAGTTTCCCACGCTTTACTGTTTCTCAACGGCGTCTTTGCAGCCTGTTGACATGTATCAAGCAAAGCTGTTGGGCGACGCAACATATGATTTTACATCGTTTATGAACGCATGTTCTGTGCAAAAGTGGGCCACCTATACCTATGCTCAGCAATTTTTCTTACACGTAGAATTTTTGGGCGCTCCTGCAAAAATTCAGCTTACCTACGCAAAAGCTTATGACGATCATGCCCAAACGTATCAGACATCTTATGAAATTGGCGGTACAACCGATGAATGGCAGACGCAAGACATTGCATATGAACTTGATAAAGATGTAGTGGTATGTGGATTTAAAATAACAACAACTTCTGATGCCATGATTCGTAACTGTTATTACTATACATCAGTTGCGCCTGAGCATGTTTGTACTCCTGAACTTGCTTTATGTACAACAACGTTCAAAAAAGAATCCTTTATCATAAAAAATGCGCATATGGTGCGTGATTACATTCTGGCTTCATCAGAGTCTATCGCCAAGCACTTTTCTATGCACATTGTTGATAATGGACGCACGCTTAAAGCAAGCGATGTTGAATCCGCAGGTATTGTTCTTCATCCTAATCCTAATGCAGGTGGTTCTGGCGGATATGCACGAGGTATGATCGAGGCAATGCGTCAAGAAATGCCAGCCACTCATGTGCTGCTTATGGATGATGATGTGAGCGTTTGCCCCGAAAGCATTATGCGTACCTATGCAGTGCTTTCTTTGGTGCGCGATACCTATCGTGATGCGTTTATCAGTGGTGCTATGATGTGTTTGGATGCCATGGACACGCGTTGGGAAGATGTAGGTCACATGACCGAAGTAGGTCAATGTCTTTCGCTTAAAAGCCCTGTTTCTATGGCGTATTTTCAAAATATTGTACGTAATGATTTATTGTGTTCGCACGAAGAAATTAAGCAGATTGCTGATAACAAGCATTGTTATGCTGGTTGGTGGTACTGTGTAATCCCTGCGTCTACCATCAAGCGTTTTGGTTTGCCGTTGCCGCTGTTTGTTCGATTTGACGATATTGAATATTCTTTGCGCGTTCGTCCAAAGTTTATCAGTATGAATGGTATTGCTGTTTGGCATATGGGATTCAATGCAAAATATAACGCAGCAGTAGAGCGCTATCAAACTACTCGAAATTCCTTTATTACGCAGTGTACAACTCATATTGCTTCTAGACATTCGTTAGTTGCTCGTTTTAGAGATCTTGCTTTTGGGCTTGATCTTAGAAAATTTAATTATGCAGATGCGCGTTTAGCACTTGAAGGTTTTGAAGACTTTCTTAAAGGTCCGCGCTATATTATGAAACCTGGTACCGTAGAAGAACGCTTTATGTATGCGCATAAAGCAGCCGAGCACTTGCTGCCTGCTGAAGAGTTTAAAGCGCAGCTTAAAGATAAGCTTGATTTCACACTTTCCAATGTTTATGCGTCGTCGTACGTATCATCTTTTGAAAATGAGTACGACATTTCTCGTTCATTTAAGCAAAAGTTGATTGATCTTATCACGTTTAACGGACATCGTTTTACCTGGTTGGCACATTCAAATCCCGAACCAGCCATTATTGATGTTGCAGGGTGGACATATCCCTCAGGTGTTATTTCTCAACGAGAAAAACTACTAGTTATTAACCGCTTTGATGGATCAGGAACTATTCGTACCCGTGACGTCCATGCTTTTCGTGAGTTGTACCATAGGTTTAAGCGTGATATGAAGTTTTATAATGATCACAAAGATCAGCTTGAGCGAGCTTATCAAGAAGCTATGCCAGAAATGACTTCTGTTGAGTTTTGGAAAAATTATCTAGGTATTAAGTAATACGCATAACAGTGACAGCTAACGTGCCAGTTGGGTATAGTTGCATGTGATTTACACGTTGCTTATAAGAAAGGGTTTCGTTGCACGTTTGTTCACCTCACAGCTCACAAGCTAAGTTTCCTTTAGAACTTTTAGCTCCTGCAGGAAGTCCCGCTGCTTTTTATGCAGCTTTATACGCTGGAGCAGACGCTATATATTGTGCCCTTGGTTGCGATTTTAATGCGCGCCGCAGTGCAGATAATTTTTCGGACGAAGATTTTCAGCAGGCGTGTAAAGACGCACATGTTTTAGGCGTACATGTGTACGTACCTATTAACATTGAGATGCGAACCGAGGAGATTCCGCGCGTATTAGCTTTGGTTGAACGTGCGTGGACGCTTGGCGCCGATGCTTTTATTATTCAGGACTGGGGCGTTTTGTTTGAAGTACGCAGGCGCTTTCCGCATATCGAGTGTCATATTTCTACTCAGTCAAACATACATGATTGCCGCGGCATTGCATTTTGTCGTGCGTGTGGTGCCCAACGCGTTACGCTTTCGCGTGAGCTTAGTTTGTCTGAGTTGACCAAGCTCTCAAAAGAGGGTGTTGATTTGGAGTGCTTTGGGCACGGTGCCTTGTGTTTTTGTTATTCAGGCTTGTGTATGCTCAGCTCGCTTAACGGTGATCGTTCTGCAAACCGCGGGCTTTGTGCTCAGCCGTGTAGATTGCATTATCGTATGTACGATGACGAAGGTCATGTGTACACGCTCAAGAAAAACGATCATTTGCTTTGTCCCAAAGATTATTGCGTTCAAGATAAATTACAGGATATGGCTCAAGCAGGAGTTTTCTCGCTCAAAATTGAGGGGAGAATGAAAAGTCCTGCGTATGTTTATGCCGTTGTTCGTGCGTATCGTCTGCGCATGCAAGCACTTTTGGAACACAGAGATCTAAGCTCCGAAGAAGAACAGACCATTCACAACTTGCTGCAACGAAGTTTTAACCGCGGTTTTACTCATGCGTATTTGGATGGAACTTCGGGAAATGAAATGATGAGCTTTGATCGTTCAAATAATCGCGGTCAGTTGGTTGGAAGTGTTGTTTCATCTCGCGATTTAGGCGTTTTTAAGCGTCCTCGCCCCGATAAACCAGGTCGTTTTCGCTATAAGCCAACGGCAGAAATTACGGTGTTATTGTCTTGTGAAGTTCACAAAGACGATTTATTAGAATTGCGCGAAGATGGCCACAGCGACTTTTTAACCTCGCGTGTTACTCATGATGCACAAGCTGGCGATACAATCATCTGCCAAACCGCGCGGCCTCTTCCGCAGGGCTGTCCTGTTCGTATGATACGTTCTCAAGAATTGATGGATATAGCCGATAAGGCTGCTCGTCATGTGCTTGTACGTCGTGTGCCTGTTGTGTTTTCTATATATGCACACCTGAACGAAAAATTTATCATCACCGCTCAAACTGCAGATGGTCGCGCTGCGGCCACGCTTGCAGGCGATCCGCCGCAGGTGGCAAAAACACGTGCGCTTACTAAAGAAGATATTATTGCGCATGTAGGACGTGTGGGAACTTCTCCTTTTGAGGTAGAATCCTTTTCTATTGATATGGACGAAGGACTTGGCATGGCGTTCTCAACGCTTCATCATCTGCGCCAACAGGTACTTGAGGATCTTCAAGATACCTTGTTGGAGCCCACGTCACAACGTGCGCGCACTGAGGCGCTTCGTCGTATGCGCAAGGGGTTACCGTTTACTCAAAAGCCCACTATGGACACAGTTGCAACTGAGCTGGCGTATGGACGTCAGAAAAATTTGCTCTTGGGTATGCGTGATAGCCGCGTGCATGAGCAATTGTCTTCGCAGCTCTTTTATGGAGCGGCTATCTGTGCGCTGGTGCCTTCGGTAGAAGCTGCATTTACCGCAATTAAAGCTGGTGCAACCAGGCTTTATGCAACCGTTGATACGCTTTTGTACGCAAAACATCATCATCAAGCATGGCCTGCTCACCACGTTCCCATTCCTTTGTTAGACGAGGTTTGTCGCGAACGCGATCACGTGCGCAATGATTCGTTCGTACAGCGCGATAAGTCTTGTGCGGTGGGAAATATGTCCGAGCTTTTGCTTGCTCAACAAAGCGGTGCAATAAGCGAAATCAGACCTTGTGTGCCGGTTTTTAACACCTCAACTATTGAGGCACTTGCGCGATACGGTGCAAGTACTATATGGTTTTCGCCTGAATTAAGCCTGCGCGAGCTTATTGGGCTAAGTAAAGCCTCACCTTTGTGTACGGGTATGCTTGTATTAGGAAGGCCTCGTACGATGACAACTGAACACTGCATTTTGCAAGCGGCAAACCAGTGTATTCATAATTGTCTTAAGTGCAGGTTGCGCCAAAGGCGCATGTGGCTTGAGTCTGAGCGTGGCAATAAACATGCCTTTACCGTTGATTTAGAAGGAAGAAGTAGGTTGTATTCGGCGCATCCGCTTGATGCAACGCCCCATATTCCAGCACTTATGGAAGCAGGCATGAATATGTTTATGGTGGATTGCACGCTTTTATCAACTGAACAAATTGTACAATACATCCATCATGTACAACATGCCGTGCTTGCTGGGTATAATCATAAACAGCCAAAGCCGCGCATGGTTGGTTTTTCGGCAGGCAGACTTTTTGACGAAGTAGGGTAGAAGAAGTAGGGTATACAAAGACGTAAAATACGTATGTACCATGTGACAGAGCTTACGTTTGTAGATGTACGCTATCGGTATTTGCGTGTTGAAACCTTAAAGTGCACAAGCTCAATATAGGTGATAGGGGTACGGTTGTGGAAGAAACATACGATTCGCAATTTTCGTCGTACACGGAAGGCTTTAAGAGCGATGATTTCAAAGATTTAGAGCAATCTTCAGATAACGAGTATAACGTAGCTGCAGATGCTGCTGCGCGCACTCGTGCACTTGCGGCAGATGAAGCCGCTGCGCGTGCGTGTGATACTGTCGTTAAAGATGGTGCTTCTGAGCACACTCATGATACCCAAGCGGCTGAGGATACCCCAGTTGCCGCGGACGCCCAAGCATCTGCAGAGACCCAAGCGGCCGCCGCAGATTCATCTCCTGATATTTCGCCTGAGGCGCAGCATGAGCTTGATAATTTTCAAGCGCACGAAACATCCAGCGAAAAGCCGGCTCATGTTCCTATTAATCGCGAAATCCTTGAAGCAACGCTCGACGTTATTCGAGAAAGCTTGCAGGCTGATGGCGGTGATATTGTGCTCGTTAACGTGTCAGATGATGGCGTAGTAACGCTTGATATGGTTGGCGCGTGTGCAGGGTGCCCGATGTCTGCTTACGACATGAGCGAAGGTGTAGAGCGTATCTTAAAAGAGCATGTTCCTGGTGTTGTTAAAGTTGAACCTTCGATGATGTGGTAGATGTTATGTGGCTGAATGATTTTTACCAAACGCTTAATCCTATTGCTTTGCAAATAGGCCCTTTTATTATCAGATGGTATGCGCTCGCTTATATTGCTGGTTTTATATCTGCTGGTATTGTGATGTATAAAACGTCGCAAGCATGGAAGATTCCTTTGGGTATTGATCGCGTAATGGGGCTGGTGAACGCAAGCATTATCGGTGTTATTGTGGGTGCTCGTTTAGTGTATGTGCTGTTTTATGGCTTTTCATATTACAGTGAACATCCGCTTGAGGTGTTTTTTCTCAGTCAAGGCGGTATGAGTTTTCACGGTGGACTTTTGGGCGCGCTTATAGCTGGATATATTATGTGTCGCTTTGTATATAAAATTTCATTTGTAACCGTGTGCGATTTGGCTGTTATTGGTACCTGCCTGGGTCTCTTTTTTGGCCGTTGCGCTAACTTCATTAACGGTGAATTATGGGGAAAGGCTTGCGATCTTCCCTGGGGAGTTATGTTTGCCCATACTGGCGGCGGATTTGTGTATCGTCATCCTTCACAGTTATACGAAGCCGTGCTTGAAGGCTTGGTTATCTTTGCCGTGCTGTTTACGCTGGCACACTCTAAGAAGCGCAGGTATGAAGGGGAGTTTATCGGCATTTTTCTGGTGATGTATGGTGCATTTCGCTTTTTGATCGAGTTTGTGCGCCTACCCGATGCACAACTTGGATACCTATGCGGAACTGATTGGCTTACGATGGGACAATGTCTTTCGCTGCCACTTATTGTGCTGGGTGCGTTTGTTCTTTTTTGGGCGTTTACGCGCAAAATTGAGCACCATTTGTCTTAAAGCCCAGTTGTCATAGAGGCGATACGTTGCCTGTTTGCATTTTCGCACGTAAAACAATAAACTCCGTACCCGACAAAACGGATACGGAGTTTTTTTAGTGTGCTAATTTATTTCTCGTGTGCGTTATTGGCTGTGTGCGCCCTAACTTGCAATGCTATAAGAATGCTATAAGGGCGTATTCACGCACTTCGCAAGCCAGTCTTCATCGGTCATTGGATGAGATATTTTTCCATCCGCTCTTCCAAGTGAGGTAATGCCTTTGACCTCGTCTTCGGTGAGCTTAAAATCAAAGACATCTAAATTTTCGGGCAGACGCACTTCGTGTACAGTTTTAGGAATCACCGCAACGCCGCGATCCAGCTGCCAGCGTAGCACCACCTGTACCGGAGTTTTGTGGTACTTTTGAGCACAACTTTGAACGATATCGCTTTGCATAACTTGAGGATTTGCGCGTGCAATGGGGCAGTATGCAACTGGCTGAATATTGTGTTTATGCAGGTAACGTACTAAAGCTTCTTCGGGCCATAACGGATGAATTTCAATTTGATCACAACTTGGCATAACGCGCGCGTGCTGCATAAGATCATTAAGCATAACTTCATTAAAATTGCTTACACTAATGCTTTTGATAATGCCTTGGTCGTGATAATCTTCTAACACATGCCACGTTTCTAAAGCATTTTTACTCCACCAATGCAGATACATCATATCAAGGTAATCTACCTGTAGATCTTTAAGAGAGCGATCAATGGAGCGTTTTGCCAGTTCTTCGCCGTAATAGTTGGGCCATATTTTGGTTGCAACAAAGAGATCCTCACGCTTTACATCGGTGTGAGCAATTGCTTGGCCTACTTCTGCTTCGTTTTGGTACATCCATGCCGTATCAAGTGCGCGGTATCCAAGATCAAGTGCTTTAAGCATCAAATCGATCGTGTTATGTGCTTTATACGTGCCTAATCCAATTAAGGGCATAGCATGTCCGCTGTTTAATGTGGTGCTATGTTCCATACGTTTATTTTTGTTGGTATTGTCTCCCATAAAATTTCTTCTTTCTAAACGCAATGCATAAACAAATCATAAGACGTGTGTTGGGATATGCATATTGTCATTCGACGTGTGTGTAAGAATATAGGTCCTTTTTACATAGTATAAAGGAGCGAAATATCTAAAATCTAGTGTTAAACACAATCTTCCAAACAAGCGTTAATTGCGAAGTAGATACATCACAAGCAAATTTCTACGCACATAACATACAACCAATAAACTAAGAACCAACATACAAAATTCTATGTAATGCCTTGTGCCGTATGGATGATATGCACCAAAATGCTTTATACTGTAGTTCATGCTAGGATAGGTAATCACAAGTCACAAAGACCAACATACGGTGCACTCTTACGCACCGCATGCGGTGTATAAAACCCGCGTGAATGACTATTTCGGAGGATGTATGTGCGGAATTGTTGGATTTACTGGAAAAAAGCAAGCAAAACATTTTTTGTTACAAGGCCTTGAGGCACTTGAATATCGTGGTTATGATTCCGCAGGTATTGCGGTTGTTTCCGACGACAAAGAGCTCCACAGCGTAAAATGCGCAGGCCGTGTGCAAACGCTCATAGAGCGCAGTGAGCTTGCCAATCTCAATGGATTTACAGGCATTGCGCATACACGCTGGGCAACACATGGTGCTCCTACCGACAAAAACTCGCATCCTCATTTAGACGATAGTGGAAGAATTGCCATTGTCCATAACGGTATTATAGAAAACTTCCGCCAGCTAAGAGCATATCTTGCACAAATAGGTCATACGCTTAGAAGCGAAACAGATTCTGAAGTTATTGCTCACTTGGTAAGCGACGCATATAATGGTCCAGCACAAGGCAATCTGCTCACAGCCGTTAGATATGCATGTGAGCGTTTGCAAGGTACTTGGGCTATAGCTGTTGCATGTGCCGATTTACCAGACGAAGTGGTTGTTGCTCGCAAAGGATCACCACTTGTTCTTGCCTCTACACCTCAAGGTGCCTATGCCGCAAGCGATATTACACCTATGGCATCGGTTGCCTCGCATGTTATACAGCTTCAAGACAATCAGTTTGCGCGTCTTAACTCAACAGGTGAAATTACGGTATTTGATGATAACGGCATAGAAATTGCTCATCCTACTACGCTTGATATCGATTGGGATGCTTCAGCAGCAACGCTTGGTGGTTATGCCGACTTTATGGCAAAAGAGATTGCCGAGCAACCCGAGGCGCTTGAGCGTTTGCTTAAAGGTCGTCTGACGCCTGATGGAATTAAGCTCGATGAACTTGCAATGACGAGCGATGAGCTTGCATCCGTAGACAGAATTTATATGATTGCCTGCGGTACTTCATATCACGTAAGTTTAATTGCTCGTCAATACATCGAATCATGGGCAAAAATTCCCGTTTGCTGTGAATTTGCTTCAGAGTTTATCTATAAAGAACCACTTATTACTGATCACACCCTCTGCATTATCATTACACAGTCGGGTGAAACGGCAGATACGCTTTGCGCAGCAAGAAGAATGAAGGCGCTGGGATGTAAAGTTATAGCCATTACCAATGTGCTGGGTTCATCGGCTGCGCGCGAGGCAGATGGTGTTGTATACGTTCAAGCAGGTCCTGAGATTTGCGTTGCTTCAACAAAAGCATATACGGCACAAATTGTTGCTTGTGCGCTTGTTGCGCTTCAACTTGCATATGTTCGTAAAACTCTGGAATATAGCGATGTTAAAGCCCATTTTGAGCATCTTTTAGCATTGAGCGACCTTATTCGTGAGGTTATTTCTCGCAGATGGCAAGACAAACAAATTGCTCCTTTATTTAGAAATGCTCATTCCGCGTTATTCTTGGGTCGCGGTACAAATTCAACAACGGCGTTTGAAGGTGCGCTTAAACTCAAAGAGCTTAGCTACCTTCATGCCGAGGCCTATCCTGCGGGTGAAATGAAACATGGTCCTATCGCACTTTTGGAGCCTGGCTTTTTGGTTGTTACAATTGTTCCACAAGACCATGTACACGATAAAACCGTTTCAAATATTCAAGAAGTTATTGCACGTGGTGCAACATGTATTGCGGTTGCAACAGATGGCGATGAATCGGTTGCTGCTCAATGTGAGCATACGCTTTGGATTCCCGCTTGTCCCGAAGAGGATCTTGTGCCTATCGTGGCTATTATTCATCTACAGCTTTTGGCGCGTTATGTGGCACGTCTGCGTGGTTGTGATGTTGATAAGCCGCGCAATCTTGCAAAGTCGGTCACGGTTGAATAGTTTGCGTTAATTAGCAGGTATTGATTACAGCTTGTACGATAACGTGCGATAACGCACAATAACGTACAAGAACGAGCAAGAACACATGTTTGGATAAAAGGAGTGCACGCAGGATGGAACATCAGAGCATGATGCAATCAGGCATTGGTGTTGATATGTTCGAAATCGAACGCATGAAGCGTGCACTCACGTTACACCCAAATCTTAAAACACGCGTATTTACCGCTGATGAGATTAGCTATGCTGACGCCTGCGCTCGTCCTGCCGAACATTTTGCTGCATTTTTTGCCGCCCGCGAAGCCGTGGTTAAAGCGTTAGGCACGGGTTTTGCTTGTGGCATTGGATATGCTGATATAAGTGTTGCCCACGATGCGTATGGAAAGCCCTATCCAGTTTTATCGCCAGCTGCTCAAGCAATTGCGAATCAAGCTGGTATTATTAAAATTGCTTTGACGCTGAGCCATACGCATACGGTTGCCGTTGCCAATGCTTTAGCATTAACGCAGGATATGATAGCGTCTGATGACGTCAAACCTTCGCCCAAAGAGAAGTTAGCGTATTCGTTTAAGCAGGCACGCGGCCTTATTGATGAGCTTGAGCGGCTTGATTATGCAGAGCTTATGCATTACGAAACACATGCACAAAAGAATTCTTCATCAACAAATTAGACATGTGTTATCCGTATAATGTAGCCTATAAAATTATATAAAAACGTATAATAATTCTAACGGATTGTAGTCGTCTTGCGCATGGGGCTTACCAAAAGCCCAATACGTATGACGTGGTAAAACGTATAAGTACAGGCATGTTTTATAGGAGTGTTTCATGCAACCGGTTCTCAATGTTGAGGATATAAAAAAAGTCGAGCACCATTTAGCTGATGTAGGCGTAAGTATTTCTGAACTTATGCACCGTGCAGGCTTGGCTGTAGGAAGAGAAGTTGTTGAGCTTAAAGAAGTTTCAACCGTTACCGTTATGTGTGGCTTTGGTAATAACGCTGGAGATGGCTGGGTAGCTGCTGGTTATCTACATAAAAAAGGTTGTACCGTTACTGTTGTAACTCCAGTGGAAACCGATGAGCTACAAGCAGACCTCATTCGTGTGTGTGCAAAGTCAGCAGAGGCTCAAGGAGTTGCAGTGGTTGTTGCTCCTCCTCGCGAAGAGCTGGAAGAGCTGCTCTTTAAAAGCGATGTTGTTATCGACGCTATGTTTGGTACGGGCTTTCGCGGTTTTGCTCACGAGCCGTTTTCTATTTGGATCGACTGTGTTAACGAATCTGCTGCACGCGTTGTTGCTGTTGATGTTCCAAGCGGGCTTTCAGCGCAAACAGGGCTTAAACAGGGCAATTGTATTATTGCCGATTTAACGGTTACGATGATTGCGCTTAAACCAGGACTTTTATGCGATGATGCCCGTGATGTAGTAGGCGCTATTGTAGTTGCTCCTTTAGCAGAACAAAGCGATTATCTTGTGCGCGAAGCCGACCCTGTTGCATGGCGTGTTGATTTTGATGATTATGCCGATGTTATTCCACAGCCCTCCAAGGCACACGATAAATATTCACGTGGTACGGTATTGGTTGTTGCAGGTTCTACCCGTTTTCCGGGAGCGGCTATTATGGCTGCTTCTGCGTGTGCACGTGCTGGTGCTGGATATGTAACGCTTGCAGTGCCAGAATCTATAGCCGCACTTGCTCAATCTCATCTATTAGATATTCCTGTTCTTGCACTTCCTGCTTCCCCTGAAGGAACTTTTGGGGCTGCTGCATGTGAAGCAGTTGCACAACTTGCGCCTAAATTTGACGCGTGTCTTATAGGGCCGGGCATGCGAGTAAATGCGCACACGGTAAGCATTGTATCGGCTTTGTTAACGTCAAATGTTCCGCTTGTAGTTGACGCAGATGGCCTTAACTGTATTGCTCGCCTTACGGGCAACAAGCTTGATAAATTCCCCGAGCTGATACGCCGTAATGCTCCTTTGATTTTAACGCCACATAGAAAAGAACTTGCTCGCTTGGTAGGTCTTGAAAAAGAGCCTCTTTCTACGCTGAGTGCAACGCTAGAAGCTGCACGCCGTATTGTGTGGTCTGATGGCGGATCCGAGCTGGTAGTTATGGCAAAATCGTCTGCAACAGCATGTGTATCAACCGATGTTGCGCTTTTGCCAAAGCCAGGTCCTGCCTGTCTTGCAACAGCTGGTACGGGTGATGTTTTGGCAGGTATAACCGCGTCGCTTTTGGCTCAATCACATGTCACTAACGAAGAGTTGGTGTTGCTTGCTTCGTATGCATGCGAGTTGCACGGCGCTTCCGCCCTATTAGCACAAAAGAAATTTGGTGAAACCGCAGTTATGGCACATGATTTACTGAACTATATTGGGCTTGCTGCACAAGATTTTGGTGATTCTTTTTCGCAGGTTTAAGTTTTGATACGTTTATAGATCTTATATGACGTATATGAAAACGTACGTTATCTGTTCATACAAAGCATACACGCAAGCTCATGTGTTTTTGCTCAATGAGCACAATGTGGGTTTTCACACGAATTTCATGCTGTGCCGCGATATTACAACGTATATTGCAAGATTTTGGCAAAGGATAGTAAAAGGATAGTAAATGCAGGAGATAGGTCCTAAAAACAGATGGTCATGGGTGGAGATCAACCTTTCCGCGCTTCGTCGTAACGTTCGTACATTTAAGAAATTGCTTAACCCATCAGTAAGGCTTATGTGCGTCGTTAAGGCTGATGCATACGGTCATGGAGCCGCCGCGTGTGCGCGCGCTATGAGCTCGGCTGGTGCAAATCAATTTGCGGTGGCAACGGTTGACGAGGGGATTGCGCTTAGAAAATCTGGTATCACTCAGCCAATTGTTCTGCTCAGCGAGCCTCCCGAAACGGCAATTGATGACCTTATTGAGTATTCGCTTATTCCTACTATCTATACCACAGAATTTGTCCTTGCATATGGCGAACGCTGTGTTGCGCATAATACCGTTGGAAAATATCACATGGCTCTTGACACGGGAATGACACGCGTTGGGGTTGCTGCAAGCGATGCGGTAGAATTTCGTCACACTATAGATTTTCATCGAGGAATTAGTTGTATTGGAACTTCAACACATTTTGCTACAGCTGATATCGAAGGCGACTGGGATTTTAGACGTCAGTATCAGGTGTTTTCAGATGCAATACGTGAGTTACATGCAGCCGGATTTTATACGGGTCTTATTCATTGCAATAGTACCGCGGCAACTATTTTACATCCCGAACTACAGTTTGATATGTGTCGTGTAGGCATTGGTCTCTACGGTCTTCATCCTAGCGAAGCTACGGTTTCTCGTCTTGAGCTTTCGCCTGTTATGTCGGTAAAAGCGCGTGTTGTGCGTGCGATTGAGCCTCGTATTGGCGACGGTGTCAGTTATGGCATGACCTATCGTGTAAGCGATCCTCACCTACAAATTGCAACCATTCCACTTGGCTATGCTGATGGTCTTTCGCGCAGCTTGTCTAACAAAATGGATGTGTTAGTTAAAGGACAGCGTGTTCATCAGGTTGGTCGTATCTGTATGGATCAGTGTATGTTTGCGTATCCGCTTCAAACGCTTGCCCATCCCCAAGGCTTTGAGCCCATTGAGCGCGGTGATGTGGTTACCGTATTAGGCGAGGATGGCGCAGAATACATCAGTGCCGATGAACTCGCAGCTTTGCGTAACACCATCAATTACGAAGTTCTTTGTGATTTCTCCTTACGCTTAGAGCGAGTCTACCTCTAAGAATGGCTATAATTGTTACATAGTTTATACCGTGTAACTTTTATGCTCATATATCCCGGGGAGGGATCTCAATGGATAAGAACATCTGTTCGTCTATACATATGACATCGCCAGGAACGTTTATTACGGTGTCCACAGAGCAAACGCAAGCCTTGGGTACGTTGCTTGGAACGCTTCTTTCTGCAGGTGATGTTCTTATTTTAACGGGTGATTTGGGCGCGGGAAAAACTCAGCTGACAAAAGGCATCGCTGCAGGTATGCAGATTACTGACGATGTTACCAGCCCAACATTTACCATTGAAATGGTGTACGAAGGTGCACATATGCCTTTGTATCACTTTGATCTGTATCGTCTGAGCACCCCCGAACAACTAGAAGATACTGGTTTGTACGATGTTTTGGATTCAGACGGCCCATGCGTTATCGAGTGGGGCGAACAATTTGTTGATGAAATTGGTCCAGATCGTATGGACGTTGTAATTACACGCTTATCCCAAGACGGCCACACTATGGAAGAACCGCCTCGTCAAATTAGCTTTATTGCACATAATGACCATATGCACCACCTTGTCGACCAGATAAGTTCGCATTTTTGTGCGTAAGGAGTGAACTCTATGAATTTTGCTACTCAAAAATCGTGCCATGTAGTTGCTTTTGATACATCTACCGATATGCTTGCCTGCGCAACCGCGCGTGTTGTTTTGGATTCACCCGCTTCAATTAATGCAGAAAAGGAAAGCTCTCTTCCGCAGAACGCATCTTTTAAGGTAGTTGATGTTCACGCGCAAGACCACCTATGCCGTCGTCGTGCAAATGTAGAGCTTGTTAATACCATGCTTAGCTGCTTGGATAGTGCGCATACATCGCTTGACGCTGTTGACGCAGTTATAGTTGGACGAGGCCCTGGCTCATTTACGGGCGTGAGAATTGGCATTGCTACCGCAAAGGGTCTTTCTTGCGGTATGGGCAAAAAATTGTACGGTGTATCAACGCTTGATAGTGTTGCATGGAATATGTGGCTTAAAGGGGTAAGAGGTCGCGTTGCTGTGGTAGCCGATGCCATGAGAAAAGAAGTTTACCCCGGAATTTATGATTTATGCGAAGAAGGCGCTTTGCGCACGTTTGCGCTTGAGCGCGTTGTAAAAGCCGATGTCGCCGTCCAAGAATTTTGCGCGCGCGCCGATAAAGATGAACTTCTCTTCTCGGGAGATGCGTTTACTAAGTACTTAGATCTCTTTAAAGGTGCAGGTCTTACTCGTATTGCGGATGAGTCTTTGTGGCATCCAAGTGGAAGCGGTCTTATACAAGCCTATGTTTATGCGCTTGCTCACAACCAGCTTAAAAGCGGAGATCCTGCTTTGGTGCTTCCTGTGTACACACGTCTTTCCGATGCCGAAGAGCACGAGCGTCAAAGGCTTGGCATGAAAGAGCCTGCTCAGGTACAAACAACAGGTGTAAACGATGAACTAGCAGGTCTTCATTGTCAGTTGCGTCCTATGTCGGTAAACGATGTACAAAGTGTCTCCGCGCTCGAAAAGGCTTGTCATGCTCAAACACATCATACGCCCTGGACCGAGCAGATGTTTGCAGACGAGTTAAGCCAGCCCAATCGTTCGTGGTGGGTTGCTCATGACGAAGCAGATATTATTGGATTTGCAGGAGCAGTTCTATCGGGTGACGAGTTTCAAATCAGCGATATTGCCGTTGCCAAAGCGCGCAGAAGAAACCATATTGGCGAGCGCCTGCTTGAGCGTGTAGCCTACGACGGCCAAATGTATGGTTGTACGTCGGTTTCGCTTGAGGTAGAAGCAGATAATGCGCCTGCTTGTGCACTGTATAACAAACTTGGATTTACACGCATTGCAACGCGAAAAGATTATTACGGAAAAGGTCACGATGCACTTGTGCTTCGTGCAGCTTTGCCTCTTGACACCACGTCCCTTCACAAAAAAGAACAGGCACGTCCTGCCGCTTCTGTGCGCCCGTGGCCCATATGTGCTGCAGCGCGCTCGCAAGCGGGCCTAGACGCGCTTAAGCATGCTGGTGATCTTATCTTAGCTATTGAATCTTCCTGCGATGAAACAGGTCTTGCTATCATTGATTCCCATGGTGAAGTACTTGCGAATGTAGTTGCAACTTCGCTTGATTTTCATTCACGTTTTGGTGGTGTTGTTCCCGAAATTGCTTCACGTAAGCATGTAGAAGCTATTGTTGGTGTATTTGAAGAAGTTATGCAACAAGCTGGTGAAAAGCTCGGTCTTGATACTTTGGTTCCGCAGGATCTTTCAGCTGTAGGAGTAACGGCAGGCCCTGGTCTTGTTGGCGCGTTGGTTGTTGGTGTCGCTTTTGCAAAAGGCTTGGCAGCAGGTGCTCATCTTAAACTTATTGCAGTAAACCACCTCGAAGGGCATATGCTTGCAAATCTGTACGAAACAAACGACCTTAAGCCGCCGTTTATTGCATCGTTGGTGTCGGGTGGAAATACGTTGCTCGTTCATGTTAAAGCATGGGGCGTCTACGAAATTTTAGGAGCAACGATTGACGACGCAGTAGGGGAGGCTTTTGACAAGGTTTCAAAAGCTTTGGGCTTAGGCTATCCAGGTGGTCCTATTATTTCTAAACTCGCCGCTAAAGGTAATAAACGAGCAATTCATTTTCCGCGTGCAATGCTTCATTCGCACGATTATAGTTTTTCGCTTTCAGGCTTAAAAACTTCGGTTATTACCTATATTGAGCACGAAAATCAAGCAGGTAGACCCATCAATTTACCCGATCTTGCGGCTTCGTTTGAGGCAGCTATCATAGATGTTCAAGTTGCAAAAGCCTACGAAGCACTTAAGCAAACGGGTGCGCGCGATTTTTGCGTGGGCGGCGGAGTTGCTGCTAATAAAGAGCTACGCGATGCTTATATCGAGGCGTTTACCAAAAAAGGCATACGTGTAACTGTTCCACCGATGGTTGTTTGCGGTGATAACGGCGCCATGATTGCCCTGGTTGCACTAAGGAATTGGCGCGCAGGCATCTTTGCCGACTTTTCACTAGACGCAAATCCTAATTCTAAGTTTGGTGATTGGTCTTGTTTGGCACAGCCTTGCGTATCGCCTAACTGGCCTCCTAAACGTTTTCCTCACGGCACAGGTAAAGGAGCCTCACACTAGTATGAAAGACGGTTTTATAAAGGTTGCTACACGCTCGCCGCATGTACAGGTGGGATGTGTTTCAGAAAATGTTGCAGCATGCTATGAAGAAATTTTAAGTGCTTACCGCGACGATGAGGCACGCCTTATTGTGTTGCCTGAGCTAAGCATAACAGGATATACCTGCGAAGATTTGTTCTGGCAAGCACAACTTATCACCGAGGCTCAACAAGGCGTAGAACGCTTAATACAAGCCTGCGCTGACCTCGATGCCCTTATCGTAGTGGGTGCACCTGTTTCGGTGAGATCTAACCTTTATAACTGTGCAATTGTTTTTCATCATGGGCGTCTTTTGGGTATTGTTCCAAAACACGCGCTTCCAACCTATAACGAGTTTTACGAGCTGCGCCATTTTACACCGGGTGAGCACGAGGTAGTGTATATCAATTTTGCATCGTTTTCTCATGTTCCTTTTGGCATGAATCAACTTTTTACCTGCAGTTCTGTACCTCAGTTAGCGGTTGCTGTAGAAATTTGCGAAGATCTTTGGACACCTTGTCCGCCCTCTATTGCTCATGCTTTAGCTGGTGCAACGATTATCTGCAATTTGTCCGCATCAGATGCACAAATTGGCAAGTGCGCATATCGTCGTAATTTAGTTACCAATCAAAGCGCTCATTTGATAGCAGGATATGTATATGCCTGTGCTGGGTGGACGGAGTCAACTCAAGATTTGGTGTTTTCTTCGCATAATCTTATTGCCGAAAACGGCACGCTCCTGGCTGAAAGTAAGCCATTTTCACATGCAGGTGTTTCTACCGAGATAGATGTAGACATGCTTGATCAGGAACGTCGTCGTACGTCTACGTTTACCAGCACTATTGCCGCCATAAAAACGTATGTGATCACCTCATTTGACCTGCAGGTGCGCCCCTGTACGCTTACACGTTTTATTGATCCGCACCCCTTTGTACCTGCTCAAACTGCCGAGCTCTCCGCCCGTGCCGAAGATGTACTTTCTATTCAGGCTCACGGCCTTGCCAAGCGGCTTTTACATACGCATGCAAAAACTGTTGTGCTTGGTGTATCGGGCGGCCTTGATTCAACGCTTGCGCTTCTGGTATGTGCGCGCGCCTTTGATATGATAGGGCTTGATCGCGCAGGTATTATAGCGGTTACCATGCCAGGTTTTGGTACTACCGAAAGAACTCATGGTAATGCAGCTGTTTTAGCTGATGTCCTTCATGCAACGCTCAAAGAAATTCCCATTTCTGCAGCTGTTTTACAGCATTTTGAAGATATTGCCCACGATGTTCACGACAAAGATGTTGTGTACGAAAATTCTCAAGCGCGTGAACGCACACAGATTCTTATGGACATTGCCAATCAGGAAGGTGCGCTGGTAATTGGTACTGGTGATTTGTCCGAGCTTGCGCTTGGTTGGGCAACCTACAATGGTGACCACATGTCGATGTATGCTGTTAATGTTGGCGTTCCTAAAACACTTGTTCGTCACGTAGTTGCGCACGTTGTCCATAGCTGTTCTACGTCTTTTGATGAATCACAAGATTTACAAGATGTATTACTTGATATTTTGGCTACGCCGGTGTCGCCCGAGCTTTTACCAGCACATGATGATGGTACCATCGCACAAAAGACCGAGGATTTAGTTGGTCCATATGAGCTTCATGACTTTTTCTTGTATCAAGTCTTAAGACGTGGTTTTAGGCCTTCAAAGGTCTTTCGCTTGGCGCAGGTAGCTTTTGCAGATAGCTACGATAAAAAAACGATCCTTATGTGGCTTAAAACGTTTTATCGCAGGTTCTTTAGTCAACAGTTTAAGCGTAGCTGTTTACCCGATGGACCCAAAGTTGGATCGTGCGCCCTTTCTCCGCGCGGCGACTTTAGAATGCCTTCTGATGCACTTTGTACCGATTGGCTTCGCGAATTGCAATCTTTTGAATAGTGTTCACAAGACGTACAACACGTTAAAACACATATTTAATTCGCGTGCCAAGCGACAACGCGCAGGTGTGTAAAGCTATCCATACAAAACAAATAAGCGCTCAAGCTTTGTGCTTGAGCGCTTTTTGTATACGCATTAACTAACGTACTCATGGAGTACTTCTAAGGCGATTTAAGCACCTTTATCCTAGCTTACGCACCAGCTTTGAGCTTAAACGTTAGAAGAACGGGATTATGGTCACTGGTTGCAAACCCCGTATCTATATTATGCGCTTGTGCTTCAACATTATTTGAAACAATAAAACCGTCTACGGTTGTGGTATACGTTACACCTTTTTCGTAGGCAATATCATCGCCTCTACACGTGGGAACTTCCGATAAATTATCCGCTGCCACGCAGGTAAAGCCTTGTGGAAGGTCACTTGCATTAAGCGGTTTCACCCAATCGGGAATACCTTGCTCGCTTGGATAAAGCTCCAGAGAATCGCACAGAGCGTGATTCCAATCACCGCCTGCAATCACATAATTGCCCTTTGCATACTCGCTGACAAGTGTGTCGGTAAGCATCTTAAGCTGTGCTGCTCTAAATTTTCCGCCCTTATCGTAGGCCGACATATGCGAATTGATGAGCACCAGCGAATGTTTATCGGGAAGCGTATAGCGTGTAATTTGAAAACATCTATCTAAATCAAAGTATTTATCAGGGAAATCAGTGGTAACAGAATAGCTTCTGCGAATAGAATTTATCATGTTAACGCGCGACAACGTAAGAATTCCCGAATTAACTTTTCCGTGCATATCGTGTAAGGGGTAGGCAAGAAAGCCCGAATGGAAATTAGACGCAAAACTCGACTCGTAGGTAGAAAACGTATCTTTAACCGCCTTTACTTGGTTAACGTGATAACTTCTATCGGAATCGGTGTCGATCTCTTGAAAGAACATAAAGTCGGGCGCGGAGCCATTTGCCGCTTGAGCAATCGTTGCAATGGATCCTTGAGTTGCGGCTTCTACGCTTTCTAGGCTTACTGCCTTGCCATGAGTCCCTTGTTTAGGCGTGCCATCCTTCATAACGCCTTTATCCATAAAGAAGGTATAATCGGGCGTATATGCACCAAAACCTACGTTATACGTAGTAAGTGTATAGGTGGTGTCATAGGACACTTGTTGAGGCTGATCACCTTGCAAATCCGTGCGTGGACTTTCAATTTTAAGCATTTTATTATCGGCGATGCGCGAATAATGACTTTCAAGATAGGCGGCATACCCAGCAAATGCAAGCGCTACAAGGACAACAACAAGTATTACTAGATATACAACTGCCTTAACGATCGAAAAAGCTTTATGATGCTTATAATTCTTGTGGTGTGTCTTTTCTTTGGTTTGTTCAGCAAGATTTTTGAAAACACTTTTATGCAAAAGCGAAGTACTTGTTATATGAGCTGAACTTTCTGCATGAGACATGCTTATCTCTTGCATTGCTTGTTCAGTTGAAGCTTCTGGCTGTTGTTCGAGAGAATTATCTTCTTCAGAAGCGCCTACACGCGTATCAGAATCGTCTCGATTATATGTTTGGTCTTTCATACTTGCTCCTTTATGTCCAAAACACAGAGATGAGCACATTTGTTGTAGCACCATAACAACTATTATAAATAATTAGTTTTACGATACAATTACTTTCGCATTATTGTAGCGTACTTTTGCACGTTGGTAGAGCAGCTCAATCATGCACTTATGTGTAGTAAGCGCCTTCGCGAGTGTTCACTGCAAAATTGGGAATAACACTATTACTCGCTTAAAGTAATGAGGTATAGTCTGCGCTTAGTTTGTATATGTATCAATGATTTTATTTGTAGGTAAAGAGTAGGGTAGGGTTTTGAACTTTTCATTTCGTGATGTACGGAGAACATTTGTAATAGCAACAGCTTTGTTTGCTATGTATTTTGGTGCTGGAAATCTTATTCTTGCACCTTATATAGGAGCTAACGCAGGTCGTGATGTCCTATGGGTACTTGCTGGTTTTTTCATTTCGGGTGTTGGATTGCCAATGCTGGCACTTATTGCGTTATGTTTGGTGGGATCTCCTGCTACAATCTCAATGCATATTTCACCTCTTTTTAGCAAAATTTTTACGCTTTTAGTATTTTTAACATTAGGTCCTTGCATGATAGTGCCGCGTACCGCCGCATGTGCATATGAAATGACTAAACCATTGATGCAGGGGCTTGTAGCTCCCTTATCTGTCGTGTGTACAGCTGCGTGTTCATTAGTTGGTCAGGCTCAGGTAGCTGCTACACATATAGATGTACTTGTGAGTGCATTCATGTTGATATTGTTTTCCGCGCTGTTCTTTGCTATTGCTTACAGCTGTGCAGTTCATCCAGGCAGTTTAACAAATATCATGGGAAAAATTTCGGGACCATGCTTATTGATTCTTATGCTTACACTTATTGGTTCGTTTTTCTTTCAGCGTCCAAGTACACCACCTCAGATTGTTAATTCTTTTTCAGCCTTTTCACAGCAGCATGTTATTGTTGAACATTCAAACGCTTTAGAATCAGGGCTTTATTCGTTTGCGCAAGGTTTTATTTGTGGCTATCAAACCATGGATGTTTTTGGAGCATTTATCTTTGGCTCTATTTTAATTCCTTACATTAAAGAGCAAGGTATTACCAAGCAAGAAGCTGTTGTTCGTCAAGTTATAAAATCAGGCTGCATAGCTGGTGCACTTATGATGTGCATATATGCAGGTTTTGCCTTTGTTGGTAGGTGTATGTCGGGAACAACTCAACACTTCGATCAAGGCGCTTCCATTATTGCATCTGCTGCAGCATTTCAATTTGGTTCATGGGGTTCCTTAATTGTAGCTGCAATTTTTACTATTGCGTGTCTAAACGTATGTATGACACTTTCGTGTGCGGCAGGTGAATATTTTGCCAAGACAAGTGAAGGTCCACGCTTTCGCTGGGCTCTACGTGCGGTATGTTTTGTTTCGTTTGTTTTGGCTAATGTTGGATTATCTGCAATATTAAATTATTCTGTACAAATTTTAACGATTATGTACCCGTTGGCGGTTTGTATCATCGCAATGGCTCTCATTACCTCCTACACTAAGAGAAAACGCGCCACGCTGCCTCCTGATACCTGGTTACCTTATCAAATTGCCTGTTTAGTATGTGCGCTCGAGACAAGTATCGTGGTAATTCGCGATATGTTCTTTACAACATTTACACTTCCATTTGATTTTGTACCACTCGCCGATTTGCATCTTGAATGGACGATCATTACTTTGCTGGCATTTATCTGTACATATGTATTCCAACAAGCTCGCGCTTATGTTCGGCGTTCAACGCTGTAATTTCTAAAACTTGCTTTTATGGTTATATAATTGCTATATGCAATGCGGTTGAAAGCTGGAGAGGGTTTTTAAGCGCACTGATACTTTGTCTTATTCAACTCACACCATTCTGTGTCGCCTCTTGTTGCGCAGGTGGTATAAGGGAGGATACGTATGTATAACGTGCGTAAGGTGGTAGATGATATTTGGTGGACAGGTGCGCAAGATCGTCGTCTTGAACTTTTTGAAAACACCTATCGTGTACCTGCAGGAATGTCGTATAACAATTATGTCATCATGGACAATAAAACCTGTCTTATGGACGGCATTGATGCAGCGGTAGAGCATCAGTTTCACGACAATCTAGATCATGTATTAAACGGTAGACCCCTTGATTATATGGTAGTTGATCATATGGAGCCCGATCACTGTGCGGCTATTCCGTATTTAGCCGAAAAATTTCCTGATATGAAAATTGTTGCCACGCAAAAGGCATTTCGTATGATGGAACAGTTTTACGATTTTGACGTTCAAAGTCGAGCGGTTGTGGTTAAAGAAGGTGACACATTGTCGCTTGGCAAACACGTTTTGCGCTTCATTATGGCTCCTATGGTTCATTGGCCAGAAGTAATGGTAACCTATGACACAACTGATCATGTGCTTTTTGCTGCCGATGCGTTTGGTGCATATGGTGCTATGCACGGTAGCCTTTTTGCCGATGAAGTAAACTGGGAAAAGGATTGGTCAGATGAAACGCGCAGGTACTACACCAATATTGTGGGGAAATACGGTCCACAAACACATGCACTGTTAAAGAAAGCCTCTCGTTTAGATATTTCATATATTTGTCCTTTGCACGGCTTTGTGTGGAGACAAGATTTTAATATGCTTATTGATCGTTATGAAAAATGGTCTACGTATACACCCGAAACCAATTCAGTTGCTATATTTTACGGTTCTGTGTATAGCGGAACCGAAAATGCGGCGGATATTCTGTCGGTAAAGCTTTCAGAAAAAGGCATAAGAAACGTACGTGTGTTTGATGTATCAAAAACCGATTTATCCGAAATGCTTTCCCGTGCTTTTGAGTATTCTACATGGGTATTTGCTGCGGCAACGTATAATTTAGGGGTTTTTGATCGCATGCATTTTTTGCTACACGATATCAAAACGCATAATTTGCGTAATCGCTGTGTTGGTCTTATCGAAAATGGTACCTGGGGTCCTTTGTCAGGCTCATTGATGGCTAAAGAGCTTGAAAGTCTTAAAAACATCACGATTCTAGAACCGCGCGTAACGATTCATTCTGCGCCCAAAGAAGATACCCTCACTGAGCTGGAGAAACTTGCCGATGCGCTTGTATTAGCGGTGAATGAGCACGCCTAGCCTTTGGTGCATGGTGCATACAAGTTCAATAAAAGTTCATTTTAGATGGTTATAAATTGAACCTTGTAGTACAATAGACCCTGAGTTCAATTTGAGCTCAGGGTTTTTGTATGGCGTTGTATGATGCACCGTTGTGTAAGCTTAATGTTCGTTGTCTCTGCACAAAGGCTGTACGACACCTTAGAGTCTTGTAGGTAAGGTGCTGTGTTGCACCTATGAGGGGAGCACTACCATGAATACATCTCTCGTTACGCCAGTATTTACGCAACAATTGGTACATTTTATGAAACAATCAGGTTTTCGCCAAGTTGATCTCATTGAACGTGCACGTCAAAGGGATGTTAAGCTTGGAAAAAGTCAGCTGAGCCAGTATGTAAGTGGCAAGTCGCTTCCTCGCTATGATATGGTTCAAACGCTTGCTCAGTTGCTTAACTGTACTGCCGATGATCTTTTAAACGCGCCTTCACCCAAAGCTTCCAACATGCAAGATAGCTTGCATACGGCACAGAGTAGCTCTCATGTAGGGCATTCCCATGCCGCTGCAACTTCCATTCATACACCGAAACCTAAAAAACCTCGCCGTAGCTTTAAGAAATCGTCCAAGCTCGATAACGTTTTGTATGATGTGCGCGGCCCTGTGGTAGATGAAGCATATCGTATGGAAGCAAGCGGTGTTCACGTACTTAAGCTTAATATCGGAAACCCTGCGCCGTTTGGATTTAGAGCGCCTGATGAAGTTATTTACGATATGCGTCAGCAATTAACCGATTGCGAAGGCTACTCTGATAGTCGTGGACTTTTTTCTGCACGTAAAGCCATCATGCAATACGATCAGCTCCGTGGCATTCCCAACGTTTCGATGGAAGATATTTACACGGGAAATGGTGTATCCGAGCTTATTAACCTTTCTATGCAGGCATTATTGGACACCGGCGACGAAATTTTGGTTCCTAGTCCCGATTATCCATTGTGGACCGCGTGTGCAACGCTTGCTGGTGGTACTGCAGTTCATTATCTGTGCGACGAACAGGCTCATTGGTATCCTGATATTAACGATATGCGCTCTAAAATTACGCCTCGTACCAAGGCTCTTGTTATTATCAACCCCAATAATCCTACCGGCGTTCTGTATTCACGCGAAGTACTGGAAGATATTGTTGAACTTGCGCGTGAGTTCAATTTGATGATCTTCTCTGATGAAATTTATGACCGACTTGTTATGGACAATAAAAAGCATATTTCAATTGCCTCGCTTGCGCCCGATTTGTTCTGTGTTACGTTTAGCGGCCTTTCAAAATCGCATATGATTGCAGGATATCGTATTGGATGGATGACGCTTTCGGGAAATAAATCAATCGCACGCGACTACATTATGGGCATTAACATGCTTTCAAACATGCGCCTGTGTTCAAACGTTCCTGCACAGTCTATTGTTCAAACAGCTTTGGGTGGATATCAAAGCGTAGAAAATTATATTGCCCCAGGTGGACGTGTTTACGAACAGCGCGAATTTACATATAACGCTCTTTGCAACATGGAAGGTGTTTCGGTAGTAAAACCCGACGCCGCGTTTTATATGTTTGCTCACCTCGATAAGAAAAAGTTTAATATCAGCGATGATGAACAATTTGCGCTTGACTTGTTGCGCGAGAAACGCGTGCTTATCGTGCACGGAAAAGGTTTCAACTGGGAAACTCCAGGTTATTTTAGAATTGTATATTTGCCACGTTTGCAAACACTTTCCGACGCTCTTGGCAAAATTGCCGACTTTTTAACTTCGTATCATCAATAAATATATCGCTGTAAGCGCGTTTACGCTCAAATAACGTACGTACTAACGATAACGCGGGATATCGCTCAACAAAAAACCGGGCCTTGAGCCCGGTTTTGTTGGTTAGTTTGGGTTTATGCGTCTGTATGTGCGACTGCATGTTTGCACGCCTATACGCGTGTCTGCTGCCTTGTCGTTTGCGCCTAAGCGCCTATACATCCATATGATCTCGCGCGGCATTTACAAAGTTTTGGATAAGCTGCATATGTTCTGGATACTCAAAGCACATAAGTTCAGGGTGCCACTGAACAGCCTGAACAAAGGTTTTATCAGGCATATACACTGCTTCGATAAGATTATCATCAGAAAACGCCATGGGAACAAAGCCTGTACCTAAATCCTTAAGCGCTTGATGATGTCTACTATTTACACCAACATGGTTATGCGTAAGCAAGATTTGCTCTTCCCAAAGCTTTGCCAAAGGAGTGGTTTGTACAATTGATACGGTGTGCCACGGCTTAAAATAAGGCGGGCGCATACTGTGTGTATGAGCGTTAGGCAATTGCGTGGGAATATCCTGATACAGTGTTCCTCCAAACACGCAGTTCATAATCTGAATACCGCGACAAATTCCAAAGACGCACTTATCAAGTTCAACTGCTTTAGAAATAAGCAAAACTTCGTAGGTATCAAGGTCGTCGTGGGGCAGTTGCGTTTGCGCAAGTGCTTCTTCATGATAGAGCGCAGGATTAACATCGTCGCCTCCTGTAATGAGTATGGCGTCAACGGCTTCAAGGTATGCGTCTATCACAGCAGCATCACTTGTTACTGGTAAAAGCATGGGTGCCGCACCACATGCACTAATAGCACGAATATAAACGCCCAGCGCTGCGTATTCATCTGTTGCGCAAAGGTTTCTGGTAGTAATGCCTATACGAGGCATACGCTCATGAGCGCATGTTGAGATAGGGGAGTGGTTTGTCTCTTTATGGTATTGCATGACGTATAGCTTCCTTATAATAATAGTTTCCTTATACTATGAACTTGAACTTATTCTAATAAGTATATAAATGAAAATACTTCCCCATAAAAAATTTGTTATTTTGAAATATATTGGTTATAGTTCATTAGAAATTCGTAAGAGTTTATAGAGGGTCTATCTTGCGCACACGCGAATAAAAATCATCAGTAATTCACGATGGGAGCATGTTAGCACGTATGTATGTTTGTGCGTATTGTAGTATCTAAGTGAATAGATGTCCCGTATATGCACGGTGCATACATGAAATGTAGGAGTTATATGGTGAAGTGTGTTGTGCTTTAGTAAGTGTTGACATGTTCTATAAAAGAACGTATATTTATATCTTGCGCATGGGAACCTATCATAACTTTAAGGTTCTTATCATATAGTGCGGGGTGGAGCAGTTTGGTAGCTCGCCGGGCTCATAACCCGGAGGTCGTTGGTTCAAGTCCAGCCCCCGCGACCATTTGATTTCAAGCCACCCTTACGGGTGGTTTTTTTATTATATTTTGAACACCTTTCATAAAACGTATCTCATCATTCTCAACTACTTTTCGTAATGTGTGCACACGAACTCGAGCAATAAATTCATAAAGTATTCACAAAACAATATATAAAAGCTTGACAAATAATGCGGGGGGGGGGGGGGCGGCCTCTTGTTAATTTGGTTTGGCCAACCCAAATTTTTTAACATTTTTGTTTTTTCTTG